>PKVB01000134.1 GCA_003131365.1 Gemmatimonadota bacterium
GTTCGATCCCTGTACGCTCCATTACTTGCAACTTGCCGGGGTCACCTCGGGGGTAAGTTTCCCCCATCCCGGAGGCGTACACGCGGCGCGTTCTTCCGCACTCCATTGGGTGGTTTGTCTTGGCGCACCAATCTTCCGATTGAACGACGAACCGAAACCTCCGACAAGCCCGGATTCTCAGTATTTGGTGCTGGAATTCGAAGGCCGCGCGTGAACAACATTCTTGCTGTTGCGGATGTCAATATTTGCCGAGTACTCGATCATCGTCGCCACGGCGGGTAGCCTGTTGCCGTAATGATTACGTTCCCTACGGTGCGGCCCGTTGCCAGTCCGGTGAGGGAGACTACCGCGACGGTGGTGTCGGAACTTTTCCATTTCCACGCCGCTGCTCTGAGAAGGCGACCCTGACNNCAACGTACTGTACCGGGTCCGCAGGGTAGGCGGTTGCGTTCGCCGGAGTCACGGCGACGCGCACAACCGCTGGGTGTACTATTCGCAACTCGTCGACTGAGGTAGGAACTTCTTTAGGTTTCATGTCGGTTGGGGCACTGCAGGCAAACACAGCTACGACGCCGAAGAATAGGTATCTCATCTATCGCCTCCCGCCGAGACTCCGGCAGAATAACGTGATTGATTGAGTCTACTACCTCGTTTGCAACCAAGAGGTCGCAGGGTTCGATCCCTGTACGCTCCACTTTTCAACGCTAGCTTCTGATCCTGACACTCGAGCGGGCTCGAGGAAGAGCGCGATCGACCGAGTCAGTATATCGGAAGATCGTCGAAGCTGACGATGGCACTGGCATCGCCCTGGATTGGGGCATGATCCAAAGCGCTTTCCGCGCGGTGCACCAACTCCGCAACGTTGATTTTCGACGCCGCCAGATCCGACACCGCCGAATAGCCTACGCGGAGGCGAACCTGACCGGCAATGGTCTTGTTCTTCGATGCCCGGTCGAGCTCTCGCTGCAGGCGGGCAACCAGTAGTCGTGCGCCTGCGGCGTCGGTATCCGGCGCCAGAATCGCGAGCCGAAACTCACCAGCGTGACCGACGACGTCCGACTGCCGGCTCTGCTCGCGGAAGACGTGGGCGACGTCGGCGAAGCCGACTGGACTTTCCTTCCACAACATGCTCGATCCCACTTCGCGATCGTGGACCTGGGGCGCGAACGCGAGGCATGCAAACGATTCGTGTTTTCTGAGAGCGCGCGAGCCGAGCTTTCCGGCCAACTGGCGCAGACCGAATGACGTGTAGAGGCCGGTTGTGGAATTGACGAAATCTTCGGCGCGGGCAACGACGAGCTCGTTGCGTGCGCGAAGGAATGTCTCGAGCTTGACGAAAACCGGCTCGAGATCGACTGGATGACTGCAGTATTCCCAGGCGCCCGCGCCGAAGGCCGCCATGCGGACGCGGGGATCGGCGGGTGTGGGGGAAGTGATCACAATCGGTACGGAGTGATCGAAGTGGTCGCCCTCTCGAATGGCTCGGCAGACGTCGATCGCTTTCACATCGGCGAGGGATTCGTCGAGTACCAGGAGATCGTGATTGGCCAGACGCGCCAGCTCCATGGTTTGCACGCCCGAGCGAGTGTGCGCGACGACGTACCCATGCTGTTGGAAGACGCTCTCTAACGCCCTGCTCATCCAATCGTCGCCACAGGCAATCAAGGCAAGGGGCGGACGTTCCCGGGATAGTTCCATCGAGGCTCCTCTTCGGTAGCCCGACTAGCTTGGCGCTTTGTCAGCGCTTTAGCCTCGCGGCTTTGCGTCGCCACCTTTCGGTGGGTTTGCCGGTTTTCGGAGGTGCTAACCTGTCCGGGCCTTGGCCGCGTACAGGCTGAGCGTGGGTCTTATTAGGGGAGACGACCGAGGCGAGGCCGGGATACCAACGCCCGGGAGCCCTGTACTAGGCCCCAAGCNNCTAACTTGTTTTCCTGTAATGACTTATGGGAAGCACATTTAGACAAGAAGCAAGAGAAACGGGTCCCGTTCTGCTGCCTTTCGAAGCGTGCTAATGCATTACGGGGAGCGAGAGGACGAAAGAGAAGCGTGTCCCCTCGACGCCCGTGTCGACCTGCAGCGTGCTCCCCATGGCTTCGACGAGGGTGCGCACGATAGCGAGTCCAAGACCTGCACTGGAGAAACGAAGCTTCACCCCTTCGGGGGGGAACCCGTAGCACAATCTCTCGAGCACGTCGTCCGGGATGCCGGGACCAGTATCCTCGACCCAGAACTCGACCCGGTCGAGCGAGAGCTCGCTGCAACCCATGGCGACTGAGCCCGCATCAGTGTAGCGAAGCGCATTGGACGCGAGATTGAGCAGCGCCTGCTGGATCGCCGATGCGTGCCCGACCCGGGCGTCATTCTCGGGGAATTCGACCCCGAGCGGAATGCCTTTCTCCTCGCACATCGGCTGTACGATCGTAGCCACCGAGTGCATGGTTTCGCTGACGGAGAAGGGCATAGGCAGACCTTGCACCAGACCCTCGCCGCGCGCCGCACCGATGAGATTTGAAACCGTCGTGCTCAATCCGAACGCCGCCCCGTAAATGAGTCCGAGCTGCCGCTCCCGGATTGGGTTTGGTGAAGACTTTTCGGCGCGGCGGAGCGCATCGACGAGGAGAAGGATCGAGCAGAGAGGAGAGCGGATGTCGTGGGCGATTGCCACTACCGCGTCCGCGCAATCGGCGCCGGTCAGGCGAGAGATGAATTTGCCACGGTCCGTCCGCCTCCAGGCGTCCTCTGCTTCATCGAGCCTGATCAGCGTGCGCACGACCTCGTTGGCATTCAGGTCCGGCGTCACCGCCAGCTCCGAGAGAAAGTTCACCTTCAACGAGGAAACGTATTCGCGCGCTATGACAGGAGGGATTGGAGCCGAGTCATGAGCGTTGTTGCGGAGGCCCGCGATCAACCAGGTGACGACCTCGCTAAGGCGCTCGCGAACTTCGCAGCGCGTCTGCTTCGTTCCGTGCGCGATAGTCGTAGCTGTACGGTCGGCGGCCAGTTCGAGGGCACGGATCAGAGAGCAAGCGGCACTCGAGGCGGGCGTGGCCGATTGTGGGGGAGCGCGTTCGCTTGCTCGACCGCCTCCGCCAGCATTCGACGACGACGAAAAGGGCGAGTAGCCCTGAAAGTTATCTGAAGCTGATGCGGAGTTTGTTGCAGTTGGGTCCATCTGCGCCATGCGTTCCTTGTCCCCGATTGGCCCGACTTGCGGACGCCCATATTGGGGGTATATACGCATAACGTCAATAGCGGCTTAGACGTATAGCTCAAGCGTTTCGTCTCGAAGCCTCTTTCTCGATCTTGCGGAACGCCAGTCTTCCCAACCAAAACGCGTCGAAAACTCTGGCGGCCGGGAGGTGCTCAGGACAGATGGAGATCATCGAAACTCGCGACTGTTTCACCGTGCGCGTATGCCGGGGCGTGCGCCACTACACTCTCCGAGCGATGCACAAGCTCGCTTAGATCCACGTTGGCTGTGGCGAGATCCGACACGGCGCAATAACCGGCTAGCAGGCGAAACGAGCCGGCGCGCGTGTTGTTCTTCGCAGCCGCGTCGAGCTCGCGCTGCAGGCGCGCGACCAGTAGCCTGGCGCCGGCGGCGTCCGTATCGGGTGCGAGAATCGCGAGCTGGGACTCGCCGGTCTTCGCGACCACGTCCGACTTTCTTGCTTGCTCCCGCAGAACATGCACGACGTCGGCAAAGAACTCGCGCTTCCCGTCAGGTCTTCGCTGCCCCGATTCGGGTTCGGCCTGCTCGGGAGTAAACGTGACACANNGCCTCCAGCTGTTCCGTCATTTGATGAAGCCCGTACTGTGTGTAGAGACCACTCGCCGGGTCCATCAGTGATGTCGCCTGCGATGCCGCGAGCTCTTGTCGTGCGCGAAGGAACGTCACGAGCCTGAGAAAAAGTCCGTCGACGTCGAGGGGAAGATGACAATACTCCCAGGCTCCGGCGGCGTACGCCTTGATTCGGCCGGGTAGAGTCGAATGCGAAGACGAGATTATTACGATTGGCGTCGCGTGGTCAAAAAGCGGGTCTTCCCGCAACGCCAGGCAGACGTCGACACCGGTCAGCTCGTACAGCTGCTCGTCGAGCATCAGGACGTCGTAGCCGCCTCGTCGGGCGAGCTTGAGCGCTTGCTTGCCCGACCCGGTTCGCGTGACGTCGTATCCCTTCTCCGCGAAAACGCTCTCGAGGGAGCGACACAGCCACTCGTCACTGCAGCCGATCAGAGCGACCAGTTTGCGCGGATTCGTCTCGGTCATGACGCCACCAGCGTAAGAGGTGTTCCGGCATGGTGCGGCGGATTGACGACTGGAGCCGGTTGGTGACGCGGCGTCGCGGCAAGCGCGAGACCCGCAGTCGCTTGCGCTTTCTCTACATACCAGGTCAATGCCTCTTCCAGTCCTTGCTCAACGCTGTGCGTGGGCGAGAAAGAGAGCATCCGGCGCGCCTTCTCGATCGATGCGCAGGAGAACCGAATATCACCAGGGCGGAAGTCGTCGTACTGGGGTAGTGCAAGACCAAATCGCGGCTCCTGCAGCGCCAATCGGTTGCGCATCACATGAAAGAGCTGATTCAGGGTGACCGACTCGGCACAGGCAACATTGTATGCCTGCCCTGTTGCGTTGACATCATTCACGGTCGCAGCAAGCAGGTTGGCCTGAATGACGTTCGCCACGTGGCAGAAGTCGCGCGTGGTTTCTCCGTCACCGAAGATGCGACATCGCTCGCCTCTCAAAAGGCTCGCAATCCAGCGCGGAATCACCGCCGCGTACGCTCCCGCTGGATCCTGACGTCGTCCGAATACATTGAAGTACCGCAGCCCGATGGACTGCAGGCCGTAACTCATTTGAAAAGCGACGGCGTACGTTTCGTTGGTTGTCTTGCTGGCGGCGTAGGGCGATAGTGGGCGTCCCAGCCTTTCCTCGACTTGCGGATACTCCGCAGTGTCGCCGTAAACTGCGCTCGAAGACGCATAGACGAAGCGCTTGACGCCGGCGTCCTTTGCCGCGACCAGCATGTTGACGAAGCCATCGACGTTGACGGCGTTCGTGCGCAGCGGATCATCCATGGACCACGGTACGGAGCCAAGCGCCGCGTGGTGGAGAACGAAGTCCGCGCCTTCGCAGGCGGCGCGACACGTCTCCAGATCCCGGATGTCGCCTTCCACCATCCGGAACTGCGCTTTGCCATTGAGTGGACTGGCAAGGACTTCGTCCAAATTGGCGCGATGACCGGTCGAGAAGTTGTCGACACCGACAACTGTTTGTCCGAGTGTAAGCAGCTCCTGAAGGAGATTGGAGCCGATAAACCCCGCGACTCCTGTGACGACCCAGACCTTGGGAGCTGAACGCAGTTGTTCGCGAAGATGGGGATACGGTGCGAAGATCACGAGCTCACAGTGGAAGAGTACCCGCCGGGCTGATTCAGGGCAGTCNNGCCGCATGTAGCGGCCATTGTCAGCGACGCGACAAAGCATCTTCCATTCCCACCGAGCCCAACGTTGTCGGGCGTGTAAGTCGTTTTTCTGCAGGCGCTTATGAGTTCGATGGAAGCCCGCGCACCGCGGTGAGTCGCTCCCTTGTCGCGGTTTTGCCCCATTCCTGTGGTGACTGGGCCACAACCGCTTCACACGTTTTCGTATGATCGATTCACACGTTTCGCTGGAAGGCGTACGTGTCGCGGACGGTGCGAACCCTTAGAATGGCGCGAATTGCGGCGTCAACGGATAGTCGTCTGTAATCGTACTGTAATCGGAAGCATTTATATATTGCGGCTTGTTATTTTGGGTTGAGATGCCGTTAGCTGGATTGCCGGCGCCTTCGTGTCCATCCCGCAACGTCCCCCACACAATTCTTGTCACGGTAGTGTGTCGATAATGCCCAACGGGCTGTTGAGTTCAGCGGCGCGCCGCGTAAAAGCCGCCGCAGGGTGGATAATTTTTCGGACAGGTCTCTACCGACGGATGCGTCGGGACGAAGCGGTGATCGTTCTCTTCCACAGAGTGAACGACGCCCTCCCGAACGACCCGCTGACCTACACCACTAACAAATTCGAGCAATTTGTCCGTTTCTTCGGGCGATACTTCGAGGTCGTTCCATTGAGTGTGCTACTGCGACGTTTGGAGACGGGTGCCGAGCTGGCAGCCTGCCTGGCGATCACCTTCGACGATGGTTATCGAGGCAACGCTACCATCGCGGCACCGATTCTCGAGCGTCATGGTCAGGCCGCGTGTTTTTTTGTGACGACACAATACGTCGGCACGGATTACGTGCCTTGGTGGGACGCTCAAAAGAAAATCCAGACTAGATGGATGACATGGGACCAGGCGCGCACCCTGCGCGCAGCAGGCCATGATATCGGTTCTCATACTGAGACACACCCCGATCTGGGAGTCATTCCCCCGGACGAGGCGCGCCGCGAAATTGGCGGCGGCAGCACCCGTCTCGACGCCGAGCTCGGTGAGCACTCCGGACTTTTCGCCTATCCTTTTGGCGGGCGGAAAAACATGTCCGCAGCGAATCAGGTGGTCGTCGGAGAGCTTGGATTGCGATGCTGTCTGTCAGCGTACGGAGGCACCGTTCGCACCGGCGACGATCCGCTTCGATTGAAGCGCACGACAATCTCGGACTGGTATCTCTCTCCATACCAGTTCGGCTTCGAATTGATGACTGGCCGTCTCAAGCCCGAGTGATGGCCACTCCGGCCCGCGGGAGGTCGCAATGAAAGCCGTGGCAAAACGCGCCAGAGTTCTCGCTTTGGGATCCGGAATAACACTGCTCGGCGTGCTGCGGACACTCTCGGAATCGGGAGCCGATGTCATCGCACTGCCGGACATCGATCGCGTCACGCGGCGTTCGCGGTGGTACCGTGCGGGCCCGGCTGCTTTGTCGGGGCTGAAAGCAGAAATGTTGGCGCAGCGTCTCGAAAGCCTTCCCGCCCCGACCATACTCATGGCGTGCAGCGATCTCTGGGTGAGAACGGTCGCCGCCCTCCCTGCAGCGGTTCGCGCTCGTTATCCGGCCAGCGTCGCTCCCCTCGCGGCGCTGGACCTTCTTGTTGACAAAGCACGCTTCGGCGCCGCGCTCGACCGGCTGCAGCTGCCGCACCCTGGGACGCGACTGATGAAGTCGGTTCAGGATCTCGATGGCGTCTCCGACGCCGTCCTTCAAAGCTCGTTCCTGAAGCCGGCGCACTCGCAACAGTTTTTCGCCCGCTTCAATGTGAAGGCCTTTCGGATTGTGGACAGGCCCCAGGCAAATGATCGGCTGTCCGAGTGCATCCACGGCGGATTCGAGATGATGCTGCAGGAGTACATCCCCGGGCCGCCGACCAATCATTACTTCATCGATGGATTTGTCGACCGCGACGACGTCGTCAGAGCACTCTTTGCACGACGCCGCTTGCGAATGAGTCCTCCCGACTTCGGGAACAGCACACTGATGATCAGCGTACCAGTGAGCGAAACGGGTAACGCCGCTCGAACGTTGGAAACCCTTTTTCGAGACATTGCCTACCGGGGAATCTTCAGCGCCGAGTTCAAGCGGGATTCCCGGGACGGGGTGTTCAACATCATCGAGGTGAACGCGAGACCCTGGTGGTACGTCGAGTTCGCCGCCCGCTGTGGAGTCAACGTCTGCGAATTGGCGATACGTGATGCTGCGGGAGAACCGGTTGAAACGATCTCGGACTACGCAGTCGGACGTCGTTGCGTGTTTCCATACTACGATCTCGAGGCTGTCCGTGCCGAGCGCGCGGCTGGTCGACTCGGACTGATAGGGTGGGCGCGATCATGGATCGGGCCATATCAACCGGTCTTTCGATGGTCCGACCCGCTACCCGCTGTGGGCGAGGTTGTGGCGTTGATCGGGGGACGCATTCGCAGAGTTGGCACGCGGCGCCGACCCGCCTGATCGGTCGCTCGAATGCGTCGGCGCAGGCTTGAGTGCGCGTTACCATGCATGAGATTTGAGCGTCTGATAGGGTAGCAGAAGAGGCATGTGCACGAAGCACGTTTGGACATGCCTCTATAACCGTCTATCGTAATGAGTAGGTACGCTGCTCAGAGCAAAGCCGTCGAGAGGCGGTGACGCAGAGCCACGGGGCTAGAGCGGGTCTTCCGCGAAGCCAGCCGAGCCGCCAGCGAATCCGACAATCGGTCGGTGCCGCGGCGGCTTTTTTGTTGCCAGGCTGCCTCGCACATCGCTCGCCTCAGAATAAAGGAGCTCCGCTCATGCCGTCCATATTCGCGCTCGCCAAGCGCATCGCAATCCGTTCCGCCTGGGTTGCCCTGCTGCCTACACTCATCGTGTGCTCGGGAAACGGGTCGACCGGTACCACCGTGGCGCCACCGGGCACGGTCTCGGATCTCCTTGTGTCCGGTATTGCAGACAACTCGATCACCCTCTCGTTCACACAGGTTGACGACGGTACGGGCCAGCCAGCGGATTATGATGTGCGCTATGCCGTCGCGCCCATGTCATGGGGTTCTGCGAGTTCGACGGCGAGCGGAACATGCGCGACACCCGTTTCGGGTACAGGGGTTAGTGGGACGCTAGCATGCACCGTCTCAGGTCTGTCGCCTTCGACGACCTACAACTTCCAGTTGATCGCATTTCGTGGAACGCTGCATGGCGATGCAGTTTTCGGAGGCGTTTCGAACGTCGCGTCAGCAGCTACGCAAACGCCAGCGGTCGTAGTGACGACAGTGACGGTAGCACCGGCGTCTCCCTCGATCGGCATCGGAGGCACTGCTACGCTTCAGGCAACCGTGAGAGACGCGCAGGGCAACGTCATGAGCGGACAAACTGTCAGCTGGTCCAGCGACAATACGGCCGCGGCGACTGTGAATGCAAACGGCGTGGTCACTGGCGTCGCAGCAGGTTCTGCGACGATCACTGCGACCTGCGCAGGAAAGTCAGGCACCGCGGGCGTCACGGTAACTGCAACGCCTCCTGTCGTGACGACCGTTACAGTGGCTCCTTCGACAGCATCGGTAGTCGCTGGTGCGACGACGCCGCTGACGGCGACGGTCAGGGATGCTCAGGGAAATGTCATGACCGGGCAGACCATTGTTTGGTCGACCAACAACGCCGNNCGCAGGCTCGGCTACGATCACGGCGACCTGTGCCGGCAAGACGGGCTCGTCGGCCGTAACGGTGACGGCTCCGCCGCCACCGGTGGTGACCACCGTAACGGTGGCGCCTTCGACAGCATCTATAGTTGTTGGTGCGACGGCCCCTCTGATAGCAACGGTCAGGGATGCTCTCGGAAATGTCATGACCGGACAGACCATCGTTTGGTCGACCAACAACGCCGCAGCGGCAACGGTGAATTCGAGTGGTGTAGTTACCGGAGTCGCCGCAGGCTCGGCTACAATCACGGCGACCTGCGCCGGCAAGGCGGGCTCGTCGGCCGTGACGGTCACCGCTGTTTCGTCGGGAGGAACCCTCCTGTTCGAGGAGGACTTCGAGAATTCCAACCTCGCGTCGCGCGGCTGGTACGACAACACCGGCGCGGTTCTGTCAACCACGGAACACATCGCCGGCAGCACCAGCTCGGCCCAATATCGGTTCCTTGCAGGCGCAACGACCCCGACAAACGGCAATTCCCAGCGCCACAAGTTCACACCGTCGAACTCGTTCTACGTCAGCTATTACGTGAAGTACAGCGCAAACTGGGTGGGTTCGAACCAGCTCTACCACCCGCACGAATTCTACGCGATGAGCACGTTGGATGGTGATTGGGATGGCCCGTCAAACGGATACATGGTTGTGTACATCGAGCAAAACTACCAGAACGGCGGCATTCCGCGGCTGACGGTGCAGGACAACAAGTCAGTAAACGCGACCTATGGTCCGCTACCACATAACCTCGTCGGGGTAACGGAGGACCGCTCGACCAGCGGCTGCAATGGCATGGCTGAGAGCAACATGTTCTCCGAGTGCTTCGA
>PKVB01000149.1 GCA_003131365.1 Gemmatimonadota bacterium
CGCCGTCGGTGGAGCGGAAGATTCCGCGCTCCTCGTTTGGCCCGTACGGATGGCCGAGTGCCGCAACGAAAAGGCGGTTGGGATTTTTCGGATCGACGTCGATGTACGCGATCATCTGGCTGTTGCGGAGCCCGAGGTGCGTCCACGTCTTGCCGGCGTCNNCACCGGTAGCGAGATCGGGACGAATTATTCCAGCGCCGCTCCCTACGTAGATGATGTTCGGGTCGGATGGCGCGATTGCGATGGCGCCGATCGATCCCGTGGGCTGGTCGTCGAAGAGCGGGAACCAGTTGGAGCCGAAGTCGGTCGAGCGCCAGATTCCGCCATTGTCGAAGGAGATGTAAAAGGTGTTCGGTTGCGACGGCACGCCTGCCACGGCGCGCCCGCGTCCTGCGCGAAATGGTCCGATGTGGCGCCAATGCATCTCGGCGGTCGGATTGACGAGTGATTGTGCGTCAATCGCGGGGGCGAAGGTCGCAAAGGAAGCGATGATAAGGCTTAGGCGTAGGGGCGAAGCGCGCACGGATTAAATCCTCGTGAAATGGATCGAATGTCGGATAACCTGCTGTGAGAGGGGTGTGCGTCGCCAGAGTGTTTGTGGTCCCGGTGAACATCATCCGGCTCTCGCGCGTATGATTCACGGCCCAGCTACATTGCGTCCCTTTCCTTCCTACCGCAAACACCGAGACTTCCTGTGACACACCGTTCCCTCCTGCGTGCCGCGCTGGCGGCGACGCTTACGCTCGTTGCGACATCGCAGCCGCTTTCCGCCCAACAGAGCTGTCCGGCAACAACGCCTGGCGCGACGATGCCGCTCACGTACCAGGGTGGTCCCACCGTCACCGCCATCACGGCGTGCGATCTCATGACGCGCTTATACATCTACTCGGCCGATTCCCTGCGCGGCCGAGAGGCGGGGACTCCCGACGCCATCCACGCCACCGCCTGGATCGAGCGCGAGGTTCGCCGCCTTGGGCTGCGTCCCGCGGGCGACAACGGCACGTACTTCCAGGCCATGCCGGTATCGGCGCGGGTCGTTTCCAGCGCGTCGACGATCGTGAGCGGGGGGAAGACGTTCCGCACGGATGTGGACTTCTACCCTGGGGGCGCGACGGCCGACCGGAAGATCACGGCCGATGTCGTATTCGGCGGACTGCTGGGTGATACCGTCAACGCGCTCAGCGCGGAGGATGCGCGCGGAAAGATTGTCGTACTGACGGGACCGGCAAATGCACGTGGCATCCGCGGTTTCGGTGCGGCCTTGGCCGGCGCTGAGGCGATCGCACTCGTCAGTCCCACGATCAGTCGGCCACGCGTCCGATTCGTCCTCAATGACACGGCGCAGAACGAGGGACGCGCGGCCTATGCGGCGACCAATGGAGCGGGACCCGGTGGACCAGCTGGACGCGGTGGTGCGGGGGCCGGTGGTCCGCTCACCCTCGCGGTGTCGTCCCCAACCGCCGCAACAATGCTTGGCAAACCCGTGGAAAATGCCAGGCTGGGCGACAAAGGCGGTCCCGCCACGATCGACGTGAAGGTGGAATACTCTGCGCAGCCCACGCGCAACGTCGTTGCCATTCTCGACGGCACCGACTCGAAGCTCAAGAACGAGTACATCGTGATCGGCGCGCATTCCGATCACATCGGCGTGGCGAATGGCGTGGTCGAGCACGATTCGACCAAGGCATACAACATCGTCTCACGCGTGGAGGGTGCGGATAGCCGATCCGCCACGCCTCCGACTCCGGAGCAGTGGACGCGCATCAACGCGATCAAGGATTCGCTACGTCGCGTCTATCCCGCGCGCCTCGATTCCATCAGCAACGGCGCCGACGACGATGGTTCGGGCACCGTGTCCATCATGGAAATTGCCGAGGCGTTTGCAAAGGGGTCGGCCAAACCAAAGCGCTCGCTGATTTTCATCTGGCAGATGGGCGAAGAGAAGGGATTGTGGGGCTCGGAATGGTTTACCAACCATCCCACTGTGCCACGCGACTCGATAATTGCGGACCTCAATCTGGACATGGTGGGCCGTGGTGCGGCGACGGACGTCACCGGCAAGAACAAGGACGGTCAGGAGTTGTTCGGGGCCGAGAACTATGTGCAACTCGTTGGCTCACGGCGTCTCTCGACCGAGCTCGGCGACATCGTGGAGCAGGTGAACACAACGGAGAAGATGCCGTTCAAGTTCGATTACTCGATGGATGCGAACGGACATCCGCAGAATATCTATTGCCGCAGCGATCACGCAAACTACGCGCGATATGGTATTCCAGTGGTCTTCTTTACGACGGGTGGGCATGCGGACTACCACCAGGTGACGGATGAACCGCAATACATCCAGTACGGTCACATGGCTCGCGTCGACCAGCTGGTGCATGACATCGCGCTGAAGGTGGGTAACCTCGACCACCGCGTCATGGTGGACAAGCCGAAGCCCGATAGCCCATTCGCGCGCTGTCAGCAGTAGGGCGTCGCACCAGGTCCGAGTGGCGTGTTCGTCCGCTCGGGCTAGCAAGCCCGATGGCTACCTTCTCGGCTCATACCGCGTCGCCACCGCCCCCGAGCCGAANNGTCAGCCATCACTCAACGCATGCTTGAACGGCTTGGTCAACGGGAACGCTCGGCGTTAGCGTCTTCGCAAAAATCAGCTTGTCATCACCAGGCTTGTAATACTCCGGAATCTTCCCCACCAGCTCGTACCCAGTGCGCTCATAAAACTGAATCGTCCCGCCATACGTCTCTTGGGACGACGTTTCAATGAGTAGCATCTTCCCGGCACGCCGCACGATCTCTTCCTCCGCGAACTTGAGCAGCTTCTTCCCAACTCCGCCGCGATGCTTTGATTTGTCGACCGCAATCCAGTACAGGTCGAACGTCGACTCCGTGAGCGGTGTCGGGCCGAAGCACACGTAACCCAGCACTTCCGAGCTGCCATCATCGCGCGCCTCCAGGACGTAGGTGAGATATCCGCTGTGCTCGCCAAGCTCGAGCCACTCGTCAATCAACTCGAGCGCGATCGCGACTTCCGCGGGCGTGAAGTTCCCCGCGTTCTCGAGAATCCTGAACACGCCGCTGCGGTCGGCCGCAACGAGCGGCCTGATTGTCCGATTCATCGGTTCGAATACTATTAGCTGTGGAGGTGCGGCGAGGAAGGTCATTCTTTGATAAGCTGTGAAGGTGCGGCGCGGGCTGGCATGCTCGTATCCCAATTATATCTGAAGTGACCTTCCAAGCACGCCGAGCGCGGCTTCCTTCACCGCNNACGCCAGCACCGCCTCCTGAATCAGCTCCGATACACCCGGCCCTATCATATGCGCGCCGAGCAGCTCGTCGGTCTCGGCGTCGGCGATGAACTTGACGAAGCCCGTTGTGTCGCCAGCGGTGCGGGCCCTGGCATTCGCGGAAAACGGGAATCTACCCGTCTTGTACGTCCGTCCGCTCGCCTTCACCTCGTGCTCGGCCAAACCAACCGTCGCGATCTCCGGCCACGTGTAAACCACCGACGGCATCGACTTGTAGTCGATGTGCGACTTCTGCCCCGCGATCACTTCGACCGCGACGACTCCTTCGTCCTCCGCCTTATGCGCGAGAAGCTTCCCGCCGACGACATCGCCTATCGCAAAAACATTCGGGAGATTTGTCCGCATCTGGGAGTCCACCAGAATCTCGTTTCGCTTACTCAGACCAAGACCCAAAGCTGCCGCATCGATCCCGGTCAGCGCCGACTTCCGACCGACCGACACCAACACATAGTCCGCTTCGATCTTCTCCGACTTTCCATCCTTCTCGACGTCGACGAGCACCCGATTCGCTTCGACCTTCGCGCCCGTGACTTTCGACCCGACACGAATGTCGAGCCCCTGCTTCCGGAAAATCTTGTCGGCTTCCTTGATGATCTCTTCGTCGTTGCCGGGAAGTATCGTCGGCATCAGCTCGACGACAGTCACCTTCGCGCCGAGCCGCCGCCAGACTGATCCGAGCTCGAGCCCGATCACGCCGCCGCCGATTACCAGCAAGTGCTTCGGCACCTCAGGAATCTTGAGGGCGCCGATGTTCGACAGTACCCGCTTTTCGTCGAACTTGAGAAACGGCAGCTCCACCGAAACGGAGCCGGTCGCAATGATAACATTCTTCGCGCGATACGATTCTGCTTTGCCGTCAGTGCCGGCAACGTCGATGACGTTTCCTTTCTTCAAAGTCCCGCGACCCTTCGCCCACATGACCTTGTTCTTCTTGAACAGGTACTCGACTCCCCTCGTGTTCGCCCCCACGACGGCGTCCTTCCGCTTCATCATCGTCGCCAGATCCAGCTTCACATCGCCGATCGTCACACCGTGCTCGGCCGCGTGCAGCTTCGCAAATTCATAGTGCTCCGACGATGTGAGCAACGCCTTGGATGGAATGCACCCAACGTTGACGCACGTGCCGCCAAGGGTCTTGTCCATCTCGATGCAAACTGTGTTGAGGCCCAGCTGGCCGGCGCGTATTGCTGCTACATATCCACCGGGTCCGCCGCCGATGATCGCTACATCGCAGTCGACCATCTATTCGATAAGCATCGCGGCCGGATCTTCGATGAGCTCCTTCACGCGCACGAGGAATAGCACCGCGTGCTGGCCTTCGACGATGCGGTGGTCGTAAGAGAGGGCGATGTACATCATCGGCCGGATCACGACCTGGCCATTCACTGCGACCGGCCGGTCCTGCGTCTTGTGCAAGCCGAGTATGCCGACCTGCGGATAGTTGATGATCGGCGTCGAGACGAGCGAGCCGAATACGCCGCCATTTGTGATCGTGAAAGTTCCGCCGGTGAGATCATCCATCGTGAGCTTGCCGTCGCGCGCACGCTTAGCGACTTCAGAAATCTCGCGGCTTAATTCAATAGTTCCCTTGCGATCCGCATCCTTGACGTTGGGAACGACCAGCCCCTGCTCAGATGCGACCGCGATTCCCATGTTGACGTAGTGCTTGTAGATGATGCTGTCGCCATCCACCTGCGAGTTGACCGTCGGGAACTGCTTCAATGCCTGACACGCCGCGCGCACGA
Source organism: Gemmatimonadota bacterium (assembly GCA_003131365.1). GTDB lineage: Bacteria > Gemmatimonadota > Gemmatimonadetes > Gemmatimonadales > Gemmatimonadaceae > UBA4720. The sequence goes on from PKVB01000149.1 coordinate 5,051, forward strand.
AGAAGGGCATGAACGTCAGCTTGACGCCGTGCTCCTTCTCGACCTTCTCCTTGTACTTCTCGCGCAGCGCGTTGATCGCCGACATATCCACTTCGTTGAACGTCGTGAGATGCGCAGTCGCGTGCTGCGACTGAAGCAAATTCTCGGCGATGCGCTTCCGACGGGTTGACATTTTTTCACGTGTCTCGCGCTCGCCCGGCGCCGCGCCATTTCCGCCACGCGAAGGCGAACCCGGAGTGGCGGTCGAGGCCCGCGCGGCTACGGGCGTGCGCTCAGTACCGGCCGGTGCTGCCAGCACATCCGGTTTCGACACGACGCCACCGCGCCCGGTTCCCGCGATCGCCGCGATGTCTATTCCGCGCTCGTCGGCAATTCGACGCGCTGCCGGCGACGACTTGGTCGTTCCGGACTGAGCCGCAGCGGGAACCGCAGCCGCACGCGACGGCGCGGGTGGCGCCGCAGGCGTCGGAGCAGGTGCGGTAGCCCTCGCCGCGGGAGCTGCAGCTTGCGTCGCTCCAATCACGGCTCCGACCGCTGTCTCGTCGAGCTCGCCGAGCACGTCGTCCACGTGCACGACTTCACCCTCGTTCTTCAGCCGCTTGGCGAGAACACCGGGTTTGAGTGCCGGGACTTCTACGGTGATCTTGTCGGTCTCGAGATCGACAAGCGTATCGCCGGCGGCAACGACGTCACCCTCCTTCTTGACCCACCGCGACACGGTGGCTTCGACGATCGACTCGCCTAGAGGGGGAACCTTTATGGGGAGCATTCAGTCTGATCCGGAGCGGATGGAAAACAAAGTCGGTATCTTCGTCATGCGTGTCGCTCTGCATGATTCGTCAAGCCGTAGGTGATGCATATGAACGTATCAGCTCACTAACGCTTCTGTGATGCGCATAGAACGTATGACGCGGATGCGCATAGAACGGATGATGCGACTGAATATAACGCTCCGATAATCGCGTGCGAGGACTCACCATCTCGGCGCACGGCGGGCTCGACCAGATCGAGTACCGCACCGATCTACCGAAGCCGGAGCCCAAGCTCGGCGAGATCCGCGTCCGCGTCAGAGCGGCGGCGCTCAACCATCTGGACCTGTTCGTCGTCGCCGGAATGCCGGGGGTCAAGATTACCCCACCCTGGATCCTCGGGGCCGACGCCACGGGAGTCGTGGACGCCATCGGCGACCTTAGAGGAACCTCTGACAACCAGCTCAAGGTCGGCGACACCGTCATCGTCAACCCGGGCCTGAGCGACCATACCTGCGAGTTTTGCCAGGCCGGCGAGCATTCGCTCTGCGTCCACTTCAAGCTGCTCGGAGAGCACGCGCCCGGAACGCTGGCGGAATACATCGTGATTCCAGCGCACAACGCGCGCAGCATTCCGAAAGACAGACCGGTCGAGCAAGCCGCTGCGTTCACGCTGTCCACCCTTACCGCGTGGCGAATGGTCGTGACACGCGCCCACGTCAAGAAAACCGACAACGTTCTGATCTGGGGAATCGGCGGCGGAGTCGCGCTGGCCGCGCTCGAGATCGTGCGCACAATTGGCGCGACGCCGTGGGTCACATCCCACAGCGACGAGAAGCTGGCGCTGGCGCGTGGACTGGGCGCGGAGCATGTGATCAACTACGCGACGACGGACGTGGGAAAGGAGATCAGGGCGCGCACGAACAAGCGCGGAGTGGATGTCGTGTTCGACACCGTCGGCGAAGCTACCTGGGCGCAGTCGCTCGGCGCGCTCGCGAGGCGCGGCCGACTGGTGACGTGCGGCGCGACGTCGGGCCCGATCGTCCAGATGGATGTTCGACGGCTCTTCTGGAATCAATGGGACATCATGGGCTCGACGATGGGGAACGACGCCGAATTCGACGCCGTCACCAGTGAATTTCACGCGGGCCATCTGATGCCCCTCGTCGATTCGGTGTTCGACATCTCGCAGGGACGACAGGCATTCGAACGGCTCCAGAGCGGCCAGCAGTTCGGCAAGATCGTTGTGCGGATTCCTGACTGATGGTGGACGATGATCCCGCGAAACGCACACGGGCGGGCGCCGATCAGTCACCTGACAAAGGCCTCGCGCAGTACAGCGCGAGCGAGCTGCAACAGATCCGCGACGAGTTTACATCCGGAAAAATGCCCCTCTGTCCCCGCTGCAGTGTCGCAATGTCGCGTCGCGAGATCGGGGGCGGGTCTTTCGGTCTGGGTTATGCGCGCCAGCGAGACTGGCTGATCTGCGGTAAATGCCGCCGCAGCGCGATCTTCGACATCCACCGCGGAACCCGAACTTAAGAGGGGCGAAATAAGGCGCGCACCGGTATCTTTGCGGGGTATTCCGGTCCCATTCAAGTGTCACGAGACTCGAGCGCGAACCCCGCTCTACCCAAACTTCAAATGATGTCATTCCGACGCCTCGCAACAACAGGCGCCCTGCTGTGTTTCGCCGCTGTTGATCTTCGCGCCCAGGTCATCGAGCGTCCGGTTCCCTTCGACAGCGCCGGCCAGGTGGTCGTCATGACGCCGTACATCGCCGAGCGCGCCGCGTTGCGCGCTCCATGGTGGCCCGTCTCGGGAGACTTCACCGAAGCCCGACTGTACACCGTCAACGACTCGAGTTACGTGCTCACGGTGGGGCGCCGATCGGGGGTCATCGAGCGCTACGCGATCACGTCGGTAGATCGCGACGCGATTCGCGCGATCGTGTCACGACTGCCGCGCGACGTGATCACTGCGCGGAACGATGCCCGCAATGCTTTCGTCAAGAACCAGACGATTCTCGGCATTCTTGTATACGGACCCACGTTCGCGGGAGCCATCGCCAACAACGGTGCTGGAGCTACCGCCGGATACCTGGTCGTGGCGGGCGGAAGCTTCTTCGCCGCATCGGAGATCTCACGGAGAACATTCATCTCGCGGGCGCAGAGCGACCTGGCCTTCAACATGGGGCACAACGGAGCACTCGCCGGCTGGGCGACCATGTACGTATTCGATCAGGGCAATCGGACCCAGTCTGCCGGCGCCTTCGTCGGAGGACTGGTCGGGGCGGCCTTGGGGTTGAGCACCGCCCGCAACATGACCGAAGCCGATGCCGTCGGATCTGCATTCGGCTCCGACATGGGCGCGCTCATCGGCTGGGGAACGACAGAGGCAATAAGAGGAAAGGAGACGTGCACCTTCGACCCTGTCTCGTTTGTGGAGACCTGCACGCGCGCGCTCTCGAATCGCACCGAGGTGGCGATGATTCTTGCCTCGGGCATCGTCGGCTATCCACTCGGCCTGCTCTATCCGCGCAACGCGCGTTATCGCGTCACCCCTGGTGACATTCAGACACTGTGGGGCACGGCGCTCCTTGGCGCGGCGACGAGNNATTTCTGGGCGAGAACAGCAGTGGACGCGCGGTCGCCGCGACGGTGACGACAGGCGGTGTTCTCGGGATCATCGCTGGCGACAGGTTCCTGGTTCAGCGCTACGACCACAGCCGGACCGACGGAGGACGCGTCGTCCTCGGCACTGTGGCCGGCGGACTGATGGGCGCGGGTGTCGCGACGCTCTTCAACACCGACAATCCGAGTCCGCATTTCGTGCTCGGGCTCGCGGCGGCGGGTGGCCTCGCCGGGACTATCATCACGGAGCACTATCTGGACCCGGCCTCCGACGCCGGACCTCCGCGGTTTCGTGTAACTTTCAACCCTGCGAGCATCGCGCTTCTGGCCGCCCGCTCCCCGGGGAATCATTCCCTACTCAATGTGAGGTTCTAGTGGACACCACGACGACACTCACCTTCAGCGACAGAACCCAGGGCAGCTTCGAGCAGCTCTATCGCTACGTGCCCGCGCTCTTCGGCGCGCTGGTCATCCTCTTTGCCGGCTATCTCCTGGCGAGATTGCTGGAGAAGGGAACCGACCGCTTGATGAAAAGAATCCATCTCAACACCATCCTCGAGCGGGGCGGTGTGATGGAGGCGGTGGAGCGGTCGGGCTCGCGCGTCAACCCGACACGCGTCGCGGGAAGTCTCGTCTTCTGGTTCGTGATGTTCGCGGTGATGCTCGTGGCCGCCAACGCGCTGGGACTCCAGTCACTTGCCAACGTCTTCTCCGAGCTGGTGAGCTACATCCCGAGCGTCATCGCCGCGATCGTGATCATGATCGTCGGCATCGTGCTCGGCAGCTTTGTCGGCGGCCTGATCATGGCGTCGGCCGGAGGACTCCACGGCGGACCCACACTGGCGCGCGTTGGAAAGGGCGGCGTCGTCCTGCTCGCCGCCTTCATGGCGTTGCAGGAGCTGGGCGTCGCCACGGAGATCGTCACTACCGCGTTCGCGATTCTGTTCGGTGCAATCGCGTTCGCGATATCGCTTGCCTTCGGGCTCGGCAATCGCGAGCTCGCCGGCGAAGTCACGCGCAGATGGTACGGGCGCTACAAGGAAGAGCGCGACAACATCGAGCGCGAGAATCGCGAGCTCGACAGGGCCGAAGGAATAGAGACGCCTGAAGAGTACGTGAGACCCACCTACGGGATTCGTAACACCGGCCCGCACGACGTAGTTCGCCCACCCGAGTGACCTCACCCGCCGCGGAATCACCAGGAGTGACGTCCGCGACAAGAGAGCTCGTGAGAGCGCTGTCGCTCCGCGATGCGATCGCGCTCGTCCTCACCGTCATCGGAACCGGTGTCTTCCTCAAGACCGCGCCGATGGCGCAGCTCGTGGGAAGTCCGTCCAAGGTCTTGCTCGCCTGGCTCGCCGCCGGACTCCTGTCTCTTGCCGGCGCGCTGACCTACGCCGAGCTCGGCGCGATGATGCCCGAGGCCGGCGGTGAGTACGTGTTCCTGCGCGAAGCGTACGGCGACCTTCCCGCGTTTCTATTCGGCTGGTCGCTGGTGATGATCATGGCTAGCGGAGGACTCGCCGCGGTCTCGACTGCCCTCGCATCGTTTCTCGCTTCGTTCGTTCCGCTCGATGCGGTCTTTACTACGCACGATTTTCACGCGCTGGGGCAGGTCGTGCACTGGAGACTCGGCATCCAGCAAGTCGTGGCGGTAGCGGTGATTCTTCTCTTTTCCTGGGTGAATTCGCGCGGAATCCAAATGGGTAGCAGAGTGCAGTGGGCCGCGACGGTTGCCAAGCTGGGCGGGATAGCCGTCATCGTGCTCGGCGCGTTTCTCCTTTCACGCTCCGGATCCTGGGAGCATCTGAAGATGCCCGTCACGGCGGGAATCGCGCCCACCGGAGTGGGCGCATTCGGCGCCGCAATGCTCGCGGCCCTCTGGGCGTATCAGGGATGGTCGAACGTACCGATGATGGCGGGTGAGATCGAGAAACCGGAGCGAAATCTCCCGCGCGCGCTGATCTTCGGCATGCTGATCGTGATCGTCGTGTATCTCATCACGAATCTCGCGTACTTCTACGCCCTGCCGTTCGGTGAGATACTGACGTCAAACTCGACCGCGTACCGAGATGTGCTTCCGGTTGCCGCCAGGGCCGCGCAGACATTCTCGTCGTACGGCGCGCAGATCGTGTCGGTGGCGTTCATCATCGCCGCCATCGGAGCGCTCAACGGAATCACCATGATGAATGCGCGCGTTCCGTTCGCGATGGCGCGCGACGGACTCTTCTTCGGCCCGCTGGCGAATTTGAGCGCCACATCCAACGTGCCGGTGAACGCGATCTGGTTCCAGGGGATCTGGGCGTGCGTGCTCGCGCTGTCGGGGACATTCGATCAGATCACGACGTCGGTGATTTTCGCCGTCTGGGTCTTCACCGCGCTGGTCGGGTCCTCGCTCTTCGTGCTGCGGAGAAAGCTGCCTGCGGCTCCGCGCCGATACCGCACACCTGGTTATCCGGTCGTGCCGGCGCTCTTCGTGCTGGTGGCCCTTTGGTTGGTCATCAACGCCTTGACGGCCTCTCCGGTGGAATCCGCGGCGGGGCTTGTCCTCATCGCCCTCGGCTTGCCGTTGTATTTCTACTTTCGCGCGTCCGGTTGGTTACATCGGGCGCGGATGAAGGAAAGGCCGCACTAGGCGGCGCTGTCACCGTGAAGTCGCCGCGCCGCTCACGATCGCTCGTGCCACCGCTTGCTGAAGCGGTCCGACATCAGGAAAATATCCGCGCGCGTCTGTGCCCATGTTCTGCCGATTCGTGAGCAGCACTATCGACAGCTTGTATTGAGGAACGCCGGCCACGTAAGTGCCGGTGAAGCCCGTGTGCGAGAAGCTCCCCGCCGGCAGATAACTCGGTGCCTGCCATCCGAGGTAGTTCTGATATTTGTCGCGCTCGAGGAACGTGTCGATTGTTTCGGGACGAATGTACTGCCGCCCGCCGTAGCTCCCCCGGTTGTTCAACAGGTCGAGAAGCACCCGCAAATCCGCGGCGGTCGAAAAGAGTCCCGCGTGTCCCGCCACGCCGCCATTTGCGTACGACGAATTGCCGTCGTCGACCTCGCCCACGAGCACTCGCTGTCGCCAGCCATTCCAGGCTGTCGGATCGCCGCGATAGCGATAGCCGAATGTCGAATCGTACACCATGTGATGCTCGTACACGTTGCCCTGCTCCGTCGCGGCGAATTCCGTGAAGCCCCGCGTCTTCGGGTTGAACGTGGTGGATCGAAGACCCAGCGGCCGGTACAGGCTGTCGCCGAGAAATCTGTCGAGCGGCTCCCCGCTCACCCGCTCCACGATGTAACCAAGCAGCATGAAACCGAGATCGCTGTAGTGCCGCGCGTCGCCGACGCCCCACTCAAGTGGCATGTCGCGGATGACGGCGTAGGTCTCGGCGCTGTTCACGGCGTGATAATAGAGTGGCTGCCACTGCACGAGACCCGCCGAGTGCGAGAGCAGATGCCGGACGGTGACGCTGTCGAGATGTGGACCTCGAAAATCCGGCAGGTAGCGCGAGACGGGGGCATCGAGATTGATCTTCCCACGGTCAACGAGCAGCATCGTCGCCAGGGTCGTTGCCATGACCTTGGTGACTGACGCCAGATCGAACATCGTCGATGGTCGCATCGCCGGCGGCGAAGCGAGCCGGTGTCCTTCGTAGTCATTGAGCTGCGCATACCCGAATGCGCGCTCGTGCACGACCAGCCCATCCTTCGCGACCAGGAACACCGCACCGGGAATCAGCGTTCCGACTGCCGCGCCGATCAGCGAGTCCGCACTCGCAATCCCGCGCGCGAGAGCCGGATCCGCCGCGGCGACGCTTGAGCCCGCCGGAACGTAAGCTCCGCTGCAGGCATCCGTCCCGCAAAGGATGACGGCGATGGCAAGACAGAATGAAGACGTCTTCATATCAGGTAGTCTTCAGTTGCATTTGGCCCTCCGCAAGCCTCCCGGGAAAGTTGTATTTTCTCTCCCCATGAGCGCAGCGGACACCGCATGGATGCTGGTCGCCACCGCCATGGTGCTGGTGATGACTCCAGCCCTCGGATTTTTCTACGGCGGATTGGTGCGAGCCAAGAACGCGCTCAACACCATGATGATGAGTTACCTCGCGCTCGGCTTCGTCGGTATTGCCTGGGCGTTCGTGGGCTACTCACTCGCATTTTCGGAAGGCGGCAGCCTCCTCGGCGGACTCAATTTCGCCTTCCTGAAGAATGTCGGTCTCGAGGCGAAGGGCACCATCCCCCACATCCTCTTCGCTTCGTATCAGGGGACCTTCGCGATCATCACCGCTGCCCTGATCTCCGGAGCAATCGTCGAGCGGATGCGCTTCGGCCCCTACCTAGCCTTTATCACGCTCTGGTCGATCGTGGTTTATGCGCCAATCGCCCACTGGGTGTGGGGCGGCGGTTGGCTCGGCAAGCTCGGCGCGCTGGATTTTGCCGGCGGCACTGTGGTCCACATCAACGCTGCTGCCGCCGCGCTCGTCGTCGCGGTGGTCCTTGGCGCGCGGAAGGACTACGCGCGCCAGGCAATCATCCCGCAAAACGTGCCTTTCACGCTGCTCGGTGCGGGCCTTCTCTGGTTCGGCTGGTTCGGGTTCAACGCCGGCTCNNTCGGCTGGTTCGGGTTCAACGGTGGAAGCGCGCTCGGCGCGAACCCATCGGCCGCGCTCGCGTTTTCGAACACGTTGTTCGCGCCCATGGCCACCCTCGTCGTATGGGGCATTCTTGACCTGACGCGGACGCGGAAGACGACCGCCGTCGGAGCGGCCACGGCAATCGTCGTCGGTCTCGTCGCGATCACACCCGCGGCGGGCTTCGTCAGTCCTCTGNNAGTTATTTCGCGATTCTCTGGCGAGCGGGCACGCGACTCGATGATTCGCTGGACGTCGTGGCGGCGCATGGCGTCGGGGGAACCGTAGGTGCGCTGCTGACGGGAGTTTTTGCCGAGAAGAGCTGGAACGGGATCGCTGACGGAGCGCTGTTCGGCAACATGAGGCAGCTGGGCGTGCAGGGTGTCGCCGTCGTTGCGACAATCGTCTACAGCGTCGTCGGGACGTTTGTGATTCTCAAGGTGATCGCGCTTGCGTTCAATCTGCGTGCAACGACGAAAGAGGAAGGAGTTGGCCTCGACGTCACGCAACACGGCGAAGAGGCGTACAGCAGGGGCGAGGGCGCGATTCTCGTCCACGCCGATCGGAGCTGAAGATGAAACTCGTCATCGCAATCGTTCGACCGGAAAAACTCAACGACGTGCTCGAGGCGCTGTACCGCGCTGAAGTCACGGGCCTCACCATCAGCAGAGTGCGCGGCCACGGCGGAGAAACCGAGCAGGTGGAGACGTACCGGGGGATGACGGTGAAGGTCGAGCTGCACGATAAAGTGCGGCTGGAGATTGGAGTCTCCGACTCCTTCGTCGATGCGACGGTGCGCGCGATTCTCTCCGCCGGCGCCACCGGAGAAGTGGGTGACGGCAAAGTGTTCGTGCTTCCCGTCGAGAAGGTCTACCGCATTCGAACCGGCGAAGAAGATCGCTCTGCCGTGACGCCCGTGACTACAGAGGAAAGCGGGGTCTAGGCGAGCCTCTGTTCTTCAGTTGATCCCGCCCTCAGCGATTTAATCTGAACGCGCAGAACCCGTGCGCCGCAATCGAGTCGAGGGTGACGGATTTCCCGTCGGCCGAAATCATCCCTCCCATGCAACCACCTTCAGGATCCGCGTGGAGCGGCTCGATCCGATATGGACCACTGCCCGCAACAGCCGACGAAAGCGCAATCCCGAATCGATCAACCGCGTGATCTCCAAAGTTGAGCGCGATCAGGATCGTCTCGTCACTCGTAGATCGCACGAACGCGGCGCCGGCGGCATCGCTCGTCGTCGCAATGTCCAGAGTTCCACTACTCAGCGCGGAGTGTACGTTGCGGAAATGAATGAGACGCCGATAGTGATTGAGCAGTGAAGCCTGATCGTGATCCTGCGCCGCGACGTTTTTCGCAATCCAATCGGGCTGCAAACTTTCCCACGCGGTCCCACTGCTAAACCCGCCATTCGAGTCCGCGCTCCACTGCATTGGCGTGCGGATCGTCTCGTCGGGCTTCGCTCCGACCATCCCGATCTCTTCGCCGTAGTAGACGAACGGCAGGCCGGGTAGCATGAGCATCGCGCTCGCAGCGACCCTCGCCTTTGCGGCATCACCGCCAAGCACCGTCATGACACGCGGCTGATCGTGATTGGTTAGAAAAGATGACCACCGCCCCGCGGGAAAAGTCGCGTTCGCTTCCTGGATCGCCTGGTTGAACGAGGCCGCGCTTCCGGTGCGCGCAGCTTCGACCGTCGCGCCCGCCACGCCAAACGCGAAGTACGCGTCGAGCTGGTCGGGATAGTACGTGGCGAGAACTTGCGCCGACCCGTCCGACATCTCGCCTATTGTGAACGATCCGGGCGCCTCGCTCCGAATCGTGTTTCCGAACTGCCTCAGGACATCGTGAGTGCCGCGCGTGTGCGCCAGCTGGTTGCCGTCTTCCACCAGATACGGAATCGCATCGAAGCGAAAACCATCCGCGTGCATGTCCTCGAGCCAGTACGCGGCGACCTTCTGCATTTCCTGGAGGACAGCCGGCGTTTCGTAGTTGAGGTCGGGCATTCCGCCCCAGAAAAGCCCGTAATAGTACTCGTCGCGCACCGGCGATTTGTGCCACACCTCCTGTCCCCATGTTGACGGCTGTTCCGGTTTCACGCTCGACCAGCGGTACCAGCTCCGGTACGGACTCGCCGGATCGTGAAGCGCGGATTGAAAAAAGGGATGCTCATTCGACGAGTGGTTCGGAACGAAATCCACTATCACGTGAATCCCTCGGCGATGCGCCTCCCGCACGAGCTTCCGGAAATCCTCGTCGCTGCCGTAATGGGGATCGACGTGGTAGTAGTCGGTCACGTCGTACCCGTGATAGCTCATGGACTTGTCGATCGGCATCAGCCAGATGCATTTGGCGCCAAGGCTCGCACTGCTGGCCGGATTCCCGTCGTTGATATAGTCGAGACGGGCGGTGAGCCCGCGCAGATCCCCGATTCCGTCGCCATCGGCGTCCGCAAAGGAGCGGACGAACACCTCGTAGCACACGCCGTCTCGCCACCAGTGCGTCACGACACCCGGCGCGCCGACCACTCCCGTAGAAACCGCGCTGTTCGCACAGGCGGCCGCGAAACAGGCGGACACAACGACGGCTAGCCGTCTCGCGAGAGTCAAGCGACTCGTTCGCATCGCAAAGGGAGATCCTGCTCCTTCCCTCTCATTCCCTTGAATGTGCCGCCCCACGGTTGGGTTTGTTAGCGTCTTGACAGCAACCCCATCTTTAGGCTGGCGACCCTTACCCTCTTTGTATTACTGTGAACGCCGGTACCGGGTGTCGCTTTGGACACTCCTTGATCGTGGGTCGGTCCGACAACGAAATCGACGAGGTATTCTTTGGTACGTTCCTGCTTCGTTTCTCTCGCGTTCGTCGCCCTCACCACCGCCTGTTCTCCGGCAAAGCCCGGGCAAGCTCCGAGCCCCAAGGTGGTTCACGATACCGTCACGGTTCGTGATCCCGAACTGGACAAGCGCGTATCGCGCCTCGAGCTGCAGCTGTTGGCGCGTGACGCGCAAATCGAGGATCTCCAGACGCGCCTCGAGGACACGCAAGCCGAAGTCGTACGGGCCATGGCAAAGCTGCAATCAGTGGCGAGCCGTGCGCAGGCGGCATCGGCAATGGCCGAGGCCGAAGTCGCTCTTCAGACGATGAAATCGGGCGCGTCGACTGATCCTCCCGAGGCGGCGCAGGTCGCGAAATTCGTGCAGCGGAGCGCCACGGAATTCGATAAGGCGAACTATGGGGGCGCGCTCTATCTGGCCAATCAGGCCAAAACGATCGCGTTGGGATACCGCAGGCGCCTCGGGGTAAACACCGAGGAGGCGCGTCCGGGTGAAACGCTGTTCGCGGTGCCCATCAAACTGAAGACAACGAGTCGGGGGAACGTCCGCGCAGGACCAGGCACCAACTTCGCGGTCTCGTTTCTCGCAGAGCCCGGCAGCTCGATCGTCGGCTACTCGTACGCCGATGAATGGGTTCGCATTAGTGATGACACTGGACGAACGGGCTGGATTCACCAGACCCTCGTCTCGCGACCCTAGCTAGCTACCCTGTCTTCTTGAGTCGGCGCGCGCGCACCGTGCGGTCGCGCCCTTCTCGCTTCGCCTGATATAGCGCTTCGTCAGCGATGGCGATGATCGCCTCCGCGTCGTCCGCGTCTTCGGGGAAGCTGGCGACGCCGATGCTCAATGTTATTTTCCTTCCATTGAACTTCTTGGCCGCCACCCGCGCGCGAATGTGCTCGGCCGTGTCCAGCGCATCGGCGATTGCCGTGTCAGGCAGCACTATTACGAACTCTTCACCACCGTAGCGCGCGCAGCAATCGACCTTGCGCGTCGAATCGCGCATGATCTCCGCGATCATCTGCAGCACTTCGTCGCCCGCCGGGTGGCCGAACGCGTCGTTGTACTGCTTGAAGTGATCGACATCCCCCACCAGGACTGAGAAGAAGTGCTTCCCCTTCTTGAACCGCGCGACTTCGTCGTCGAGACGCTTCATCAACGAACGGTGATTCGAGAGGCCGGTGAGACTGTCCGTCGTCGAGAGCAGCTCGAGCTCCTCGTTTTTCTTCTGTAGTGTCTCGTTGATGCGATCGAGCTCGAGTCGGCCTTCGCGCAGGCGATAGACCATGTGGTTGAACACTTGGGTCAGGTAGCCGATTTCGCCACCGCCCGGAGCTTCTGGGAGGTCCACCGCGAGATCTCCGGCCGCGACTTCTCCGGCAGCCTTGGTCAGGCGGTCGAGCGGCCGGGAAATTAGGCGTCCGAGTCGGTACGCGGCTAACGTCACGACAGCGAGTAGAAATGCGATCACGAGCAGAGCGACGTCGCGGAACCGACGTACCTGCTGGAATGCCGCCTCGCCCGAGATCTCGGAGATCACCAGCCAGTTTACCTGCGGGACGTACTCGAGAGTGCCGATGACATCTCGGCCGCCAAAGCTGGTGAAGGCGAACGGAGCGCGGGCGCGCTCTTTCAACTTCTTCATCGTCGGGGGCGGGATGGGACTCTTTATCAGCTGCTCGGACATTCGGTCTGAGCTGGCTATCGCGGCGCCCCTCAGGTTGACCAGATGGACCGCGCCTGTGCTATCCGGCGCGAAGGATCGAAGGAGCATCTGCACCGGCGCGAGATTCAGCTCCGCCGCGAAAGCGCCGAGGAGACGCCCATCGGCACGCTGCGCGGGAACGGCTACGATCAGCTTGGCTCTGCCCGACTTCGGATCCCAGTACGCGTCGCCGACGATCTGATTGTCCGATTTCAGGGAACCCTGCCAATCTGCCGGAAGAGGGACCTTCGTCACTTCACCCGCGCTGGTGGCGATGACGTTTCCATCCAGATCGAGCACCATGAGCTTCTCGAAGTCGCTGAACCTCTCGTGGAGCGAGACCAGGTAGTCACGAAGCCGGCCTTGGGTGGGCGAGCCGGGCGTCTTGCCAGCACCATGTTCCAGTGTGATCACCACTTCGTCCGATCCGGCGAAAACGCGCAGATCGTAGAGCCGTTCCCTCAGCCAGACACCGGTCGCGCGGGCACTCTGTGCGCTGCTGGAGAGAAGATCCTCATCGATCTTCTTCTCGAGCGCGCGACGATTCTGGGTATAGAAGACGCCAAGCATGGTCCCCGCGGGCAGCAACGCCGCGGCCACCGCGAACGCGAGAATTCTGCTGCGCAGGCTCTCGAGGCGCGGGAAGGGAAGCGGGAATTTATGCCGCGCGCGAGGCGTGGTTTGCGCCGCGCTCTGAGGAGCGTCCATGGTTCCGGGTTCTGATGTCGGGAAGGGCATCGTTTATAGACGATTGACCTCTCACCGGGCCACCGAGCCCTTTCCGCGAAGATCACTCGCTCTCAGTAAGTCCACTGTGGAAACATCTGGCGGGATTGCACTCACAAACATGATGCGCATTTGCGAACCGCAGGAAATCAGGTAGCTAACGACTCAGCAATGATTTACGACGCCAAGCGATTGATGTCGGCCATCTCCAGGATGGGTCCCGAGTATCCGCGTCGCGCGACTGTCAGCATAGCCCGCCCGAGCCGTTCGGTCGTGGTAATCATTGTCGGCGCGACTCGCCTCAGTATGGGGTAGAGCGGCCTGAGCCCAAGATACATCGCGTTGTACCACCGCGTCGCCGACCGAATTCCGTGCAGCGGCATGACGGCGCCAGGTCGAAACATGTACGCCGCTTTGAACGGTAGCGACAGCAGCGCGTTCTCGGTCCGTCCCTTTACTCGCGCCCACATCGCGCGGCCTCGCTCGCTGCTGTCAGTGCCCGCGCCCGACACATAGATGAAAGTCAAACCGGGACTCGTCCGCACGAGGGTTTTGGCTACGCTCGTCGTCAGATCGTACGTCACGCGCGTGTACTGCTCTTCGGTCATGCCGAGCACTGAGACGCCGAGGCAGAAAAAGCAGGCGTCAAAACCGGTTAGTTGCGGCTCGAGAGGAGCAAGGTTCGCGAGATCCGGGCAAACAAGCTCGCTGAGTTTTGCATGCTTCTGCCCGGTTGGCCGGCGGCCAACGGTGACTACTCTCGCCACGTCAGAATCGATCAGGCACTCGCGGAGAACGCCCTGACCGATCATTCCCGTCGCGCCAAAAAGGAGGACTCTCACGACTCGAAGAACTCCACCATGCCCGTTTCCAGTGAATACTCGGCGCCAACGACGAGCAACCCTTCGCGCTGGATCAGTTCCTCGAGCACCTGAGAGCCATGCCGCAGGTGATCTACGGAAGCGCGGATGTTCGCTCGAACTGCCTCTCTGACCAAGGCGTCCGAATCGTTCCTGAGCTCGGTATGCAAGAGGCTCTCGACCGACGGTCGCAACCGGTCGACGATCGCCCGCAGGTTGTGCGACTGATTTTCTGTCGGAGTGCGCAGCTCTTCGAGGGTTGCCAGAATCGCCCCGCACTGCGAGTGGCCGAGGACGACTACGAGTCGAGTGAAGTAGCGCGCCGCGGAAAATTCGACGCTGCCGACCTGGGAGGGAGCGACGATGTTGCCGGCGACGCGAATTACGAACAGGTCCCCGAGGCCCTGATCGAACACGATCTCCGCCGGAACGCGCGAATCAGAGCAGCCGAGGATGATAGCGAAGGGCTGTTGGCCGGCCGCAAGCTCGACGCGTCGAGTGTGGCTTACGAACGCTTCCGAGCCGCGCACGTTGGCGGCGAATCTGAGATTGCCTTCCCGCAGGCGTTGGAGCGCTTCGCGCGCAGGAATCATCGATTATCCGCTCTTGCTGCCATCGTCCGTCGCGGCGAAAAGCCGCGGAGCGATTCCCGCGGCTTGATCACCGGCCTCAGTGGGTGCCGGTGTTGGAGTTCCCGCGGGCGGCAGGGGCTGATGAAATGCATGCGGGATTCCAATTAGGCGTTTTCGAGCGCTCCGACAACCAGGGTCGTTGGTTGACCAGCGCTGGGGTCCTTTGCAAGCACCGTACGAGCGTGGTAGGTGAAGCGTGAGACTCAGACATCACTTGCTCGCGCACAGCTACCGCAACATTTCGGCTGCCGTTTGGAGACGCCGCGGATTCCATCGATGAAAAGGCAATGAAATCACTCAATCGATCTCTATCTTCCACCGCCGCGACGCAGACGACCGCCAAGCGTCGCTGCCCACAAGTTCAAGCCAATCGACAAACCAATCAGGACTCCGCGCATTGCATCGATTGCGTCTGGTCCGAGATTGCCGGTCACCGGCACGAACCTGGGCCACACAAGGGCGGGTACCAGAAACGCCATGCCCATCATCATGATCTGTTTTGGATCCTTCGCCTGATTTCTGAAAATCATTTTGAGCTCTCCATTGGGGTTCAATCGGTCAGGAAATACCAGGTCATTAACGTCAACTTCACCACGACAATGGTTGCGGCGACCGCGAACAGGTCCCAGCTCCAGATTCCATTCACGAAATAGCGGTAGGCGAAGAGCACGACCGCTACCATTCCTCCGATTACGCTGGCGAGACTCGTCGAACGCTGGCGGTGGTTGAGGAAACGCTCATCAATCACGTTTCCGAGGACGGGAATCCTCATTTCTTGCCCTCCAGGGTGAAGATCTGATCAACCGAAAGGTCGAAGGTCCGCGCGAAGTTGAGTGCCAGAAGCAGGCTCGGCACGTAACGGTCGCGCTCGATCGAGTTGATGCTTTGGCGTGAGACTCCGACGGCGTCGGCGAGCTGTTGCTGGGTCCAGCCGCGAATGCTGCGCAGCTCTTTGACCCGGTTTCGGATGACCGTTGTCATGTCAAGTTAGCTTTCCACTGCCAACGATAAGCGTGGACGGAGAAAGTGTCAAGCGGCCTTTACGTCGCAGCGCAACCAATTGCCACTGCTGAGCTTGAAAGGATCACAAATCTTTACGATGACTGCGGGCAACTTTGTCTGAAACCCGCCGCCTGCTCTAACCGCTTGTCACATAGCTACTTACGTTCTGTGACCCCAATTGATTTTTTGAGCGTCGAGCGCTACATTCCGGACTACTTCTAGAGGAGGCCTTTTTGTCCTCCAACCCCGCCTCCGAACCCAGTAGCAACCACCGGATTTAATGACGGCTCCGAACAACAGAGAGCGCATCCTCCCGCGCCTCATTCACGAAGAAATCAAAGAATCGTTCATCAATTATTCGATGAGCGTCATCGTCTCTCGGGCACTGCCGGATGTGCGCGATGGACTCAAGCCGGTGCACCGCCGCGTGCTCTACGCGATGAACGAGCTCGGTCTCGTTCCGGGCCGCCCCTATAAGAAGTCAGCGACCGTCGTCGGCGACGTGCTCGGCAAGTACCACCCACACGGTGACAGCTCGGTTTACGACGCTCTCGTGCGCATGGTGCAGGACTTCTCGCTCCGCTACCCGCTGGTCGATGGACAGGGAAACTTCGGTAGCGTTGATGGAGATCCGGCGGCGGCCTACCGCTACACCGAAGCGCGCCTTACTCGCGTCGCGATGGAGATGCTGGCCGATATCGACAAGAACACCGTCGATTTCGCGCCCAACTTCGACGACAGACTGCAGGAGCCGAAAGTTCTTCCGTCGGCCATCCCAAACCTCGTCGTGAACGGTTCCTCGGGCATCGCCGTCGGCATGGCGACGAACATTCCGCCGCATAACCTCGGCGAAGTAGTCTCCGCGCTCACCGCGCTGATCGACAATCCGGAGCTTACGCCCACCGATATCAGAAAACTGATCAAGGGCCCTGACTTCCCGACGGGCGGCTACATCTACGGCCGCGCCGGAATCAAGGATTACCAGGAGACGGGTCGGGGACGCATCGTCATGCGCGCCCGCGCCGTGATCGAGGAGAAGGAATCCTCGAACAAGTCACAGATCGTGGTCACCGAGCTCCCCTACCAGGTCAACAAGGCGAAGCTGATCGCCGACATGGCGGAGCTGGTGAAAGATGGCAAGCTCGAAGGCATCTCGGCGCTCCGCGACGAGTCCGACAAGGACGGCATGCGCGTCGTCATCGAGCTCAAGCGCGATTCGATTCCTCGCGTGGTGCTCAACCAGCTGTACAAGCACACGGTGATGCAGTCGACCTTCGGCGTCATCATGCTGGCGCTGGTGCCCGATTCACACACGACGCAGCTCGTGCCGAAGATCATGCCGCTCAAGGAAGTGCTCGAGCACTACCTCACGCACCGGCATCAGGTCGTCGTCCGCCGCACGCAGTTCGAGCTCGACAAGGCGCTCGAGCGCGAGCACATCCTCGAGGGTCTCAAGATCGCCGTCGACAACATCGACGCGGTCATCAAGCTCATTCGCGCGGCGCAGGACACGCCGACGGCGAGCACGCAGCTGCAGAAGCGATTCAAGCTGAGCGAGCGGCAGGCAGAGGCCATCCTCAACATGCGCCTCGCCAAGCTCACCGGCCTGGAGATAGAGAAACTCGACAGCGAGCTCAAGGAAGTCCGCGCGTTCGTCAAGGAGATGCGCGATATCCTCGCGTCCAGGCCGCGCCGGCTCAAGATCATCCGCGACGAGCTGCAGCAGGTGGCGGACAAGTACGGCGATGAGCGCAGATCCGAAATCACGAGCGACGAAGGCGAGTTCACGATCGAGGACCTGATCGCCGAAGAGGACATGGTCATCACCATCTCCCACTCCGGCTACATCAAGCGCACCTCGGTCTCGACGTATCGCAAGCAGCGTCGTGGAGGCCGCGGATTCGGCGGTGCGGGGCTCAAGGACGAAGACTTCGTGACCCGCCTCTTCATCGGCTCGACGCACGATTACATCCTCTGCTTTACGGATGACGGCCGATGCTTCTGGTTGAAAGTTCATGAGGTACCGCAGGCGGGCAGGGCGGCGAAGGGAAAACCGATCGTCAACCTGATCAACGTTTCGCCCGAGACACAGATCAAGGCGATGGTTCCGGTCCGCGAGTTCTCGGATACGCAGTTCCTCCTTTTCTGCACCAGAAACGGTACGGTGAAGAAGAGCGCGCTCTCGCAGTACTCGAACGTCCGCCAGACCGGCATCAAGGCGATAAAGATCGACAAGGACGACGAGCTGATCGACGTGCAAGTGACGAGCGGCTCGAACGACATCGTTCTCGCCACGCGTCATGGTCTCTCGGTGCGTTTTCACGAGATGGACGTGCGCGAGATGGGCCGCGACACGACGGGCGTGAAAGGAGTGGAGCTGCGAGAAGGCGACTCGGTAATCGGAATGGTCGTCGTCAAGCGCGACGCGACGCTGCTGGTGGTCACCGAGCGCGGCCTCGGGAAATGCTCCAACATTGCTGATTACCGGGTGCAGAAGCGCGGCGGGAAGGGCATCATCACAGTCAACAGAACCGAGAAAACGGGCGATGTCGTTGCCCTGATGGAAGTTCTGCCCGCGGACGAGATAATGATCATCACAAAGCATGGTGTGATCATCCGTAGTTCAGTCTCTCAAGTGAGAGTGACCGGGCGTATCGCGCAGGGGGTCAAACTCGTCAATCTCGACGAAGGAGATCTCGTGACAGCCGTCGCCCGCGTCGTCCCCGAAGATGAGGCCGAAGGCTCGGAAAACGGCATCCCCGCCACCGAGACCGAGCAGGTCGAGGCCCTCAACGACGAATGAAGATCAAGCGTTCCGACCTGGCTCATGAGCTCGCGGAAATAGAGAAACTGCGCACGGCACTGCGTAAAGCAGAGTCCGAGGTGCAGCGCCTGCTCGACGAAGCCGCGGCGCGCGGAGCGCTCGTTGACATCCTCCATGACGTCATGGGCTCGCTCTCCATGGGTGAGCTGTTCCACATGCTGGCGCGCCGTCTCGCGCGCGCCCTCAACCTGAGCCACTCGTCCGTCATTTTCGCCAAGTCCGGCGACCGTCTTGGAACCGTCGCATCCGCCCACGAAGACCCGCAGCTAGAGAACCTTCAAGTTGAACTGGACAAGTATCCGGAGATCGAGGCCGCTCTCGCGGGCGAGCAGCCGGTTCTGATTCCCGATATCTGGCACTCCGATGCCTACAGGGCGCTGCGCGAGGCGTGGGAGAAGGACGGCAGCGTCATCTCCGTACGCTCGATTATCGCGCTGCCCTTCCGGCTCGATCTCGATCGCACCGGCGTGTTCCTGCTCCGCCGCACCGCAGAGAAGGCGTCGCTGAACGAAGCCGACGTCGATTTTGCGGAAACCGTGGTCAAGAGCGCCATGAATGCCATGCGTCGCGCGCACATGGTGGAGGTCACGCAGGCCGACAATCTCCGCCTCGAGGCGCTCGCGCGCACCGACCCGCTTACCCAGCTGCTCAACCGCCGGGCGCTGCTCGCACAGCTGGGGACGGAAGTGGAGCGCACGCGCCGCTACAACGCCCCGCTCAGCATCCTGATGATCGACGTCGACGAATTCAAGGATGTGAACGACACGTACGGCCATCTTGCCGGCGACCAGGTGCTCGTCGAAGTCGCGCTCCTGCTCGCGCGCACCGCGCGCAGCGTTGATTCGGTCGCCCGCTACGGCGGCGACGAGTTCGTGATTGCGGTTCCCGAGACGGGCGAAGCGGGCGCGATTGCGTTCGCGGAGAGACTCCGCGACAAGATCCAGTCGCACCCGTTCGACATCGGAAAGGGCGATCCGCTTCGCCTCACGGTGAGCATCGGCGTCGCCGATTTCCCTGAGCTAAAGGTAGAGACGGCCGAAGATCTGCTCGACTGCGCCGACCGCGCACTCTACCGTGCCAAGGCCGGCGGACGTAATCTGGTGTGTGTCTGAGTAACTTCGATCGGCTCGGATGAGCCGGTCGGCGTACCACTCTCCACACACCAATGCGAATTCGATCCTTCTCCCACAATCTCGAGATCATCCTCGCCGGCGCGCTGCTCGCGCTCGGCGGGTGCGTCGCCGAATCGGGACAGAAAGAAGCTTCGCCCGATACGACAGCTCTTGCGCCCATTGTAACAGTTACGCCGGTCAATCGTGGCACTCACGGAATGGCCGAGCGCGTGTTGTGGGCATTCTCGCCGGACAGAAAATCGGTTCTCGTCCTGGCTGATCCCGGCGGTGTGGAGAACGAGCCCGTTCCGAATGGGTTTTTCTTCGGCGACGAGGCGCGCGGATTCCAGACGCAGATGGACAGCGTCTGGGACGTGGTACCATCGCCCGACTGGAAGTGGATCGGATTCGGGCGCGCGTACACGGTCGTGGCCGGTGGTGGAACCGGAACCGATCTGCTGACGGACGTTTCGCGCCGCACGTCGATCGATACGGCGACGCTCCGCGCCGGCTCGTTCCCCGCGAGCGGGATGTCGCTGGCGCGAGCCGTAGCGCAGCCAGGCGTCATCCACATTCCGGACAATCCGCGCGTGCAGGCGGCGGCCGATAGCTCCGCGCCCAGGCTATTTCCCGTCGCCCGCGGCTGGCGTGTTCGCTGGACCACCGATGGGTCCACTCTCGCACTCGGCAACAGTCCAGCGCGCGCGGTGGACAACGAGCCGAGTCAGACCTGGTCGGCGCTCGATCCGGCAACAGGCGCGCAGCACGGGACTCTGCCCTCGAGCGCGAAGCTAGCCGATGTAAAGTTCACCGGCGGTCCGACGCTGGATCGGTCGCTGCCGATCGATATGAATCAGTCTCCGGCAATTCAGATCCAGCGTGGAAACCAGACTTTCAGCATTCAGAGCGAGCGTGGCGTGATCACGCTCGTCGAAACGACGCCGTCGGCAGTGAATAAAGCTGCGCCGCGAGTAGTCGGCGCGGGCATCGCGCTCGCCGCGACTGCGGGGGGACGCTACATCATCGCGCTCGCACCGCGAGCGAAACCCGATCCCAATGAGATCGCGATTGAGGCCGTGGTATACACGGTCACTTGGTAGCAGAGTAAAGGGCCGCTTCGGTTTTGTGGATGCCAGTTCTTCGCAACAACCCCNNCCGGTCCTACTTCCCGATTCTGCGGAGCTCAACCAGCAGACAATAGTCCTGGACGACATCGATCCCCGCGCGTGCGAGCTTTTCCGCGGCGGCGTCGTTCCTGATCCCGAGCTGAAACCAGACTGACCTGGGCTTCTTGGCGATGATGTCGTCGACGTGCATGGGGATGTCCTGCGGTCGACGGAAGACGTTGACCATGTCGATCTTGCCCGGAATGTCGGCAAGCTTCCGGTAGACCTTCTTCCCCATTATTTCGGTGAGCTCCTTGTAGTAAACCGGGACGGGGACGATCTCGTACCCAACGCGCTCCGCGTGCTCAGGGACATAGTACGCTGGCTGGTCGGGATCGGGCTTGATGCCGAGCACGGCGATGCGATGCGTATTCTCCAGCAGGTCTTTTATCTGCGCCAGCGATTCAATCAGATGATCTCGCCAGCTCGCGCCGTCAATTTGTGCCGTCATTTCCTCGTCGATTGCCGGCCTAGCTCCCTTTTCGAGACTTCACCGGATTGAATGCTCGCCGCGCGGGGTGACGCGAATCACATCGTCCCGGTAAATTGCAAGAGCGAGTCCAGCTCAAAAATTTCCGGAGATCCACACCGTAATGCGAATGTTAGTTCTTGGCGCCGGGCTGCAGGGCTCCGCGTGCGCGTATGATTTGTTACAGAATCCCGATGTGAAGGAAGTTCGCCTGGCCGATCTGCACACTGGCCACCTCCCGCAATTCCTCGCGCCGTACTCTGGCGAGCGCCTGATCTTCACGCCGCTCGACGTACGCGACAAGGAAGCGGTGCTCGCGCTGATGCGACAATCCGACGCGGTGATGAGCGCGATTCCATACTACTTCAATTTCGAGCTGGCCGAGCTTGCAGTCGAAGCCGGCGTGCACTTCTCGGATCTCGGTGGGAATACCGATATCGTGGTCAAGCAGAAGACGCTGGACGCGGCCGCGAAGAAGAAGGGGATCACCATCATCCCCGACTGCGGCCTGGCGCCCGGAATGGTCAACATCCTGGCGGAGTACGGCATCCGGCAGCTCGACACGGTCGAGACCGTTCGCATTTTCGTTGGCGGACTGCCCCAGCGTCCCGAGCCGCCGCTCAACTATCAGATCGTCTACTCACTGGAAGGAGTGCTCGACTACTACACNNCGTGGGTGCTGCGCAAAGGGAAGCGCACGCAGGTGAAAGCGCTGTCGGAGCTCGAGGTCGTCAACTTTGGCGGATCGCTGGGCGAGCTCGAGGGATTTCACACGGCGGGTGGCCTTTCGACGATGGCGTCCCGCTACGAAGGAAAGATTCCGACGATGGAATACAAGACGCTCCGCTATCCCGGCCACGCGCGCATCATGGAAGCGATTCGAGAGCTCGGCCTGCTCGACCTGAACCCGGTCGACGTGAAGGGAGTGAAAGTCGTTCCGCGCGATCTCGTGGTCGCCGCCATGGGTCCGCGTCTCACCAAGCCGAACGCGTACGACCTCGTCGCGCTCCGCGTCATCGCCGAAGGCACCAAGGACGGGAAGCCGAAGCGGATCGGGTGGGAGATGGTGGACTACTACGACGAGGAGAACGGGATCAGCGCCATGGAGCGCTCGACCGGCTACTCGCTCTCGATCACGGGGCAGATGCAGGCGCGCGGAGAGATCGGCAAGACGGGCGTATTCACTCCCGACGAGGCAATGCCGCCGGAGAAGTACATCCGGGAACTGGCCGCGAGAGGGGTTATGATCCGGGAGATGCGGTAGAACTGATATCCATTGCGCGATCCGGCACTGCGAAACTGCTGACTGAACGGGATCCG
>PKVB01000011.1 GCA_003131365.1 Gemmatimonadota bacterium
CCCTCCGGGACACTCGTAGGTGACAGTCTGATAGTGGAAACCGATAGCGTCGCTGAAAAATGCAACTCTGTCAGGTCGGCACTTTTAGCAGACCTTCACAACCTGCTCATACGCTTCCCCACTCCGGTTTCACAAGGACGTGGCTGGAGGGATTCCGTGGAGTTGAAGGCATGTCAGGGGATGATTCCAACGACAGCGCGTATTGCCAGATCGTATATCGTATCAGGCGAAATTGCATACCAGGGTGACTTGGTGCTGGTGGTGCAACGCACTGATTCGATCCAGGCCCATGGGGAAGGAGCGCAGCAACAGCATCCGCTGATGCTCGATGCGAAGGGAACTGGGAATGCAGTTTATTATGTGAGCCCGAGAGACGGACGCATCGTACGGCTCAACACAGAACAGGATCTCGACTTGGCAATCACGGTGTCAGGCAAGATCCATCGCTTTAAGCAAATATCGAAGCAGGACTTCGTAGCTGTACGATAGTCGACGAGTCGAAGGGGCATCACGAGGCACATGTACGATGCAGGATCCTTCCAGCCTTCCGGCTCCACTGTTGCCGCACGTTCCGGCGCCTTGAACGTCAGCCGCACCTCATCGGTCGGGATATAGCGAAGAATCTCGAGGAGATAGCTGGCATTAAAACCAATATCGAGCTGATCACCGGTGTAGCGAATAGGAAGTTCATCCTGGGCTTCGCCCAAATCCGGAGTCTGCACACTGAATTTCAGCATACCCGAGTTGAACGAAAGCCGGATCCGATGAGNNCTACTCGATCATTGTCTTTCGGAATGACCTGTTCATAGTTCGGATACGGTCCTTCGATAAGCCTGGTAAAAACCGCCGTGAATGGCGATCTAAACCCGATATGATTGTCTCCACGCGCAATCTCGAGCTCTTCCTCCGCAGGAAAGAGCCTTCTCACCTGTTCCAGAGCTTTCGGAGGAACAATCAGATCACTGGCTGGCGCATTGGCTGAATTAATCGGCATCTCCATCTTTGCCAACCGATGACCATTGGTCGCCACCATGCGCATTTTATCCGGCCTTAATTCCCATAGAACACCGTTCAAGATCGGTCTGCTTTCTTCAGAAGACACCGCGAACGACGTGTGAGAAATCAGCTGCTGTAGATCACCTGATCTGATTCTCCAGCTCTCGTTAAACCGCACCGATGGAAAGGTTGGAAACTCATCTCTCGGGAGTCCAAGTAGTTTGAACCGAGAGCGTCCACAATCGAGCGTTACCCGTTGTTCCCCAACTGCAGCGATCTTAACCGGAGCCGGTGGTAGTTCTCGAGCAATCTCACTTAGTTTTTTCGCCGGAACTGTTACAGCTCCTGCCGTTTCTACATCGGCCAATACTTCAGTGCTAACAGCGATGTCAAGATCCGTCCCTGATAGCTTGATCCCTTTATCGGTCGTCTCCAGAAGAATATTGGCTAGTACTGGCAACGTTGTTTTCGCCGGGATGCTTGCTGCCACCGCAGCGAGTCCTTCTTGAAGCTTTTCACGAGAGATCGTAAAGCGCATCCCTTCCCCTGTGGAGATTCATGTGGCGTACTAAGTAGTCTTTTATAAGAGACTTAGAATAGTAGCTGTAGCAGGTTTTGTGGACTTTCGTTGAATGGGTCTAACTTATGGTAGGAGCAGGATTTCCGCTATGCTGGGTGATGTGTGGTCGGATGTGGGTAATATGAGTTGTGAGAGCTTGTCGACATCAGCTCTAGGAAGCCTTGATGGTTTCCACACGAGAGGTGGGACGGAAGTTGATAGTTTCGAGGAAAGTGCGGATTTGATTAATGCGGGATTTTAGCTGTGGATCATGGAGAATGCTTTGTTGAACTTTTTCGAGACTGTGAATCACCGTAGAGTGATCACGTCCTCCAAAGGCATTTCCAATCTCGACGAGTTGGGTGGCGAGAAGCTCCCGCACCAGGTACATCGCTATCTGCCGTGGTATGGTAAGTGTTTTCGTTCTCGTTTTAGAGCGAAGCGCGTCTACGGTGACTCCCCATTCCTTGGCGACAGCTTGTTGAATCGCGAGGACAGTGAGGGAGGTATTTCCTTCCTGCTCGAGCCCTTCGATCGCGCGAAGCTTGTCTCGGAGAGCTTCTCGTGCGACGTCAACCGTAATGTCCTTGTGCTTGAGGGAAGCGTAAGCGAGAAGCTTGATAATGGATCCTTCGAGCTCTCTCACGTTCGATCGAACGTGCTCCGCAATGAAGTGAACAACATCGTCCGGTATCGTGAGTTCCAATCGGTCGAGTTGTGCCTTCTGTTTCAGGATAGCGACACGGTGCTCGAAATCAGGCAATCCAATATCAGCTACCATTCCCCACTGGAATCTGCTGATTAACCGTGCTTCAAGGCCCGCGATCTCTGATGGAGGCCGATCGCTCGTGAGCACAATTTGGCGCCCGGCTTCGTAAAGTGCGTTGAAGGTATGAAAGAACTCTTCCTGGGTCGTTTCCTTTCTTCCTTTCAGGAAATGCACGTCGTCGATAAGGAGCAGGTCGGTCTCTCTGTATCGCCGGCGAAATTCAGGTCCGGTTCGGTCCATGATGGAGCCGATTAACTCGTTCATGAACTGTTCTGTTCCCACATATGTGATCCGGGTCTTCGGACTGCGCTTAAGTGTTTCATGTGCTACCGCTTGCATCAGATGGGTCTTTCCCAGGCCTGTGTCACCATATATGAAGAGTGGATTGTAGACCTTTCCAGGTGCCTGACTGACCGCATGTGCGGCTGCGGCGGCGAGCTCATTTGACTTCCCAATTACGAAAAGATCGAACGTATACCGTTCACTTAGTGGCGGTGAACTGGTTCCGTTCTGCGCTAATGGTGGTTTGGCCGATACGGGAGGTGGGCTGACGAAAAAATCCATCTGAGAACGCTTTTTTCGCTCTTCGTTGACTCGGAATGCAACGCTGAGTGGATAGCCAAGGACGATCGGAGCGTAGCTCGACAGTAGTTCAGAGTGTTTGGAGTCGTTCCAGTCAGCCGTGAACTGATCGGGAGCCCCTACAAAAATGGTACTGCCTTCGATGGAAAGAGCTTCCGTAGGCTCGAGCCACGCTTGGAAGGTTTGATCAGGGAGCTCCTGACGGGCGCGGTCGAGGAGGCGTTTCCAGACTTCTGCGGGGCTGAGCGACATGACACGCTACCCTACCCGGTTTATGTGGAAAAGTCAAACGAGCAGGACGTTAACTCCTTCACCTGCCTTGAACTATCTTCAATGCTGGAATAGTTTTACCGACTCTGTACTGCACCTGTTCTTTTTTGTTTCTGGAGCATTGTAATGGGTAAGCCCACCTACCGTCCCCGCAATAAGCGCCGTATCCGCACCCATGGTTTCAGATTGCGGATGGCTACCAGATGGGGACGTGAAGTTCTTAGCCGCCGCCGCAAGAAGGGACGCAAACGGCTTACTGTCCAACTGCCGACCAAATACGCTGGCGCCTAAAACGTTCGCCTTTCCTCGTAGCCGCCGGCTGACGAGCGAAACCGATCTGGAAACAGTAAGGCGTACAGGGAAGCGAATGCAAACCGAGCGTCTGGAGGCCCGGGCATCTGCTTCCCTGTTATTGCATCCGAGAGCTGGGGTAGTCGTTCGNNCCGGCATAAGATTGTCGATCGGAACCGTGTAAAGCGTCGCCTGCGTGAGCTCGTAAGAATCGAACTGCTGCCTGGGCTGCAAGGGATCGACATTATGATTCGTGCGAAACCTGCAGCTTATGAATCGACCTTCGCACAGCTTGCCGGCGATTTAGGTGCAATCGGTGAGTGGGCTTCGCGAATGTCGCGCTAGCGATGCGGTCCATATTTATCGTTCTGATTCGCGGTTATCAGCTAGTCATTTCACCGCTATTGCCGGCCAGCTGCCGTTACTATCCAACATGTTCGGCCTACGCACTCGAAGCCTTCGAGCGACACGGAGTGATGAGGGGATTGAGGCTCACTGTGAGTCGAATTCTCCGATGCCACCCCTTTCGGCCGGGCGGTTACGACCCGGTTCCCTGAATGGATAAGCGTTTCTTTCTAGCTCTGTTTCTCTCGCTTGTAGTCATTGCGATTTTTCAGCTGTTGTTTCCGCCGGTCAAACCGCCGCGTTCGAACAATAGCGCGATTGGGAAGGACNNTGGCCACGCAGTCTTCCGCGACGCAAATTCCGACAACCGCGAGCTCACAGGGTCGAGCAACAAAGGCGATAGCAGGCAATGCCCAGATGCAACCGGTTGCTGAAACGACGGTAGTCACCACGCCGAAAACGATCTACAGGTTCAGCAACATCGGTGCGGCTCCGGTGTCGATTGTGACTCGAGACTATAAGAATCGATCGACCAAGGGCGGTCTGGTTGATCTCGGAATTCCCGGCTCGCCGCTTCTGAGCTATCAGCTCGTTACGCCTACGGATACGACGGATCTGTCGCAGGCACCGTTTACGCTCACGCGAGTCAGGAACGCAAATGGAGACGAGACTCTTACCTACAACGCATCGGTAAAGAATCGCGACGTCTCGATCTCATACACGGTCTCCCAGGACACGGCTGCAAGCTATGCGATCCGTGTCCTGGGCCGAATTGTGGGAGCACAGGGCCCGGCGTATCTGATTACGGAGCTTCCGAAAACGTTACAACCAACTGAGGCCGATACAATTGGGGATCATCGGACTTTAGCCTACAGCTTCAAGCCACAGCGAGACCATGCTCGAAGCGTGCTTTTCGGCAGTCTGGACCCCGGAGAAAAAACGCTCGAAGCCGGGCCGCTCAGCTGGGTGGCCATAAAGAACAAGTACTTCGTGTTTGGAATCCTGGCGCTGCCCAATGGTACGCCGTTCAGCGAGGTGACTCTGGCTGGCGGGACACGCACTTCGAAGATCGCGACAAGTGCATCGGCAAGCGTGGTGGAGGAAGTTCGCAATGGCAGCTTTTCGTTCGAGGTCTACGCAGGACCGCAGGAGTCACAGCGTCTCCAGCGAATGGGTCAGGACTTCGACCACGTAAACCCCTATGGCTTACGCTTCCTCCAGGGCGTAGTGCATCCGATTGCATCAAAGGTTATCCAGGCTCTGCTCTGGATGCACAATCGCCTCAATCTGACTTATGGGTGGGTGCTGGTCATTCTGGGAATTCTGGTGCGATTCGCGCTATGGCCGCTCAATCAGAGCACCATGCGCTCGAGCCTCAAGATGCAGGAGCTGCAACCGAAGCTGGCAGCTGCTCAGAAGAAGTACAAAGATCCGGTACAGCAGCGCGAAGCGATAATGAAAGTCTACCATGACGCAGGAGTGAGCCCTTTCGCTGGATTGACCGGATGCCTGCCGGCGCTCCTCTNNACTCTTCGCACTGTTCTTCGTTTTCCAGAATACGATCGAGTTCCGCGGTGTGCCATTCATGTGGCTGCACGACATCTCGATCAAGGATCCGCTCTATATTCTGCCCCTGCTCATGGGTGCATCCATGTACGTGCTGTCCTGGATTGGAATGCGCAATGCTCCTCCAAACCCGCAGGCGAAAATGATGGGCTACATGTTCCCCGTGATGATGACGGTGGTGCTGCTCAACATGGCCTCAGGCCTCAATCTTTACTACACGGCGCAAAACATCGCGGCACTTCCACAGCAGTGGTTGCTGGCGAGGGAACGCGCAAAGACACGTCCGGCGGGGTAAGGGGGATACATGCTGCGTGTGACGTACATTGGTCACGCAACGCTACTAATTGAAATTGGAGGAAAACGAATCCTCACGGATCCCAATTTCGATCCGGCACTCGGCAAATTTCTAGCGCGCGTGAGCCCACCAGGCATCGCTCTCGAAGCACTTCCGAAACTCGATGCAATCCTGCTGACCCATGCGCATGCCGATCACCTGTCTTTTGCTTCCCTCGACGCACTTCCGGAAGACATTCCTCTGTTCGCTCCACCGGCAATTGCCAAATGGCTGGGAAAGCAGGGGTATAGCCATGCGGTTGCGATTGCGGCAGGCGAGGGAACCGAGCTCGGTGGCGTAAAAATCCGGGCAGCCTCGGCGACGCACAAAGGAAATCGCTATGGCGTGGATCGCTGGAGAAGCGCAACTAATATGTATCTCATTGATACGAATACGGTGTCGTGCTTCTTTGCCGGTGACACGGCCCTTACCTCCGAGACGACACATCTGGTCGAGGACTATCTGGTTGCCAACGGACGTAATCTTGATCTCGCCCTTCTTCCAATCGGGCACGCCCCGTGGTGGAAGCCGGGATTTCGCAAAGGACATCTGACGAGCAGCGATGCGCTCACTCTCTTCGAGAGGCTGAACGCGCGGTACTTCATTCCATATCACTGGGGGACGTTCAACCACGTTACGTCGACTGCTTTCGATGCGATCGACAGACTCAGAGCAACGCTTCAGGACCACCCCCTCCATCCGTCTGTAAAAATCCTGGAGCCTGGCACCACCTTCGTTCTTCCTACGGTGACCGTGTGATATCCGCCGGCACGAGTGCCGTGCAACTGGAGGACACGATCGTCTCGGTCGCAAGCGCACCGGGGCGTGGTGCAGTCGCTCTTGTCAGGCTCAGTGGACCGGATGCTTTTTCGATTGCCGCGAAGCATCTGCGACTGCCATCGCCGGAACCGCGCGTAAGCCAATTGTGTGATGTATTTGATGGAGAGCAGAAACTTGATCAAGCGCTGGTCACGCTGTTTCCGAGCCCTGGTTCCTTCACCGGTGACAACACGGTCGAATTCTCGACGCATGGTGGCTACCTCGTTCCGAGCACCATTGTCGCGGCTCTGATTTCGTCGGGGGCGCGACAAGCAACGCCCGGGGAATTCACGCGTCGAGCCGTACTCAATGGCAAGCTGGATATCCTTCAGGCTGAGGCGATCGGTGACCTGATAGATGCGAGCTCTCACATCATGCAGATGACGGCTCTCCGCCAACTGGATGGAGGGCTGTCGCGTCGCCTCCTGAGCCTCAGGAATGAGCTCATCGGGCTCGAGGCGCTAATTGCCTACGATGTCGATTTCCCGGAAGAAGATGACGGACCAGTTCCGCGAGGAAGGATTGATCAGGCCGCGGAAGGAATTACGAGCTCTCTCGAAGCGCTCCTCTCTACCGCGCCAGCGGGCGAGGTCATCCGCGAAGGCGCGATTGTCGTAATCGCGGGCCCGCCAAACGCGGGGAAATCCTCTCTCTTCAATGCACTTTTGGGCAGATCCCGCGCGATCGTGACGGAAATGCCCGGGACTACGCGAGATGCTCTCGAGGCTGTNNAGCGAGCGCTATATGCGAAGTGCCCATATAGTGCTTGCATGCGCGGAGGATTCGAGGAGCCTCGAGGAGACGGTAAGCCTGGTCAGTAGTAGCTCTACGGCGCCGATTCTGGCGGTTCTCACCAAGAGCGATTTAGTATCAAAGTGCGACGAAAATTTGCTCTCACGGACTGTGATTCCGGTCAGCGCTGAGATGGGAACCGGTCTTCGGGAGCTGCTGGACGCGATCGACGAGGCGCTGGATACACGGCACGGGGAGATCATTCCCGACTTGCCCATACTAACGAGAGCCCGTCATCGGAACGCGATTAGCACTGCCAGCTCAGAGCTCAAACAATTCACGGAGGCGTGGCGGGAGGAGAAGCTTCCGGCGACGGTCGCTGCAGTCCACCTCCGGACCGCGGTCTATTCCCTCGAAGAGTTGATTGGCGCCGTGGAAGTCGAGGATGTGCTCGACCGGGTGTTTAGCTCTTTCTGTGTTGGAAAGTGATTCTAGGCCGAGGCAGCGGCAGAGCTGGCAAGCGATGTGATCTCGCCGGCACCGGCACGGATCGCCCACGAAAGCCCGCGTGAGTTGACAGCCGCCTCAACCATCTTCGTGCCGAGAAAATAGCCGCTTCGCTCGGGGAAGACGTGACGCTCGACGGTTCGGGCGTCATCGCTCATCCCGCCCGAGAGATACCTGAGACGCAGCCCCAAACCGGCACGATCCAGATCGTTGCTTAGCGCTCTCGTCATCAAAGGCTCGAGCTCTCTGACACTGGCGTACTCGCGTCTCGTGTAACCGTAGTACTCCCACGCTGCATGTCCGGGGCTGATTGTTCTCGACGCAATCGTGGCCAGCCCTTCGTTGATCATGAGTTCGCGGAGCGAAGCGCGCCTGCCGGTTTCCCAATACGAGTAATAACCGCCCGCATCGTCGATCAGCTGTTTCATCTCGCTCCGACTGGTAGGCGAGGTATAGCGGACTGTGTGCGCGATCTCGTGGGTGAGCCACAACGGGATCAATTCCGGATCGAGTCCGAGGCCCTGGGNNCTGGGTCTCCGGGTTGGTCACGCTGGTGAAATGCTCGAGGCAAACGAATGCGATTCCCTTTCCCTCGACCACAAGCTCGCCGGCATTCGCCGCGCCGACGCCAACCATGAGCACAACGTCGATGTCCGTGTCGACATCGAAAAGGGTCCGGCATTGCTCTTCCGTATTTCGAGCCAGCGAGACGACGTCAATTCTCTCGAGCATCGTGCGAAGGTCTACACGACTCGCAAGTGCGGCTGAGCGAACGACTTCTAGAAAATGCGGCCCCGCCGGATCCAGCACATAGTTGTGCCAGTAGGCTTCTAGGAAGCGGCGGTGATTTTCAAAGTAGCGGAGATAGGCGGCGACACGGTCTGTACTGTTGTGAACTGCGAAAAAGTCAGGCAGTAGGTTGATGAGCATCAACGACCAGGTCGCGGGGTGGTGAGCCAGTCGCGGGTTTTGCGATGCGAGAAGATACAATCCACGGAAACTCTCAACAAGGCCGATCTCTTTCGCATCGATTTCAAAATCGTGGCACAGATATTCCTTCTGTATTTCTGAGCTTCGAAGCGCTGAAAGGAGGAGTAGCCATGACAACGCTGCGTCAGATCGAGCTTCGTTGTCCCGTATGTGACAACGAGTTCAAGTCCCAGAGCGTAGTTTCCACGAATGCGTTCGGGGGCAAAAGGACCGATTTTCACGAACGGGCTGCCGGAACGCAGCCACTTGCCTATCTCATCCACATGTGCAGCGAATGCGGCTACTCTGGTGGAGAGGCAGATTTTACGCCTGCGACAGATGTGAGCCCGGGGCTGAAACAGCACGTTCTCACGGAGCTTGCTCCGCTTCGACCATCGCTAGTTTGTGGCTCGGAAAAGTATGAGGCCGCCGCCAAGGTCGCTCAATGGCAGGGCCTCGATCCTCGCCACATTGCGGATCTCCTTCTTCGTGCCGCCTGGTGCTGTGTCGATGAGGGAGATGCGGAAGCGGAGCGGTACTTCCGGCGTCAGGCCGGGTGGATGTTCGAGGAATCGCTCCAAGCCTACGACATCGTTCCGAGGGAAGAGCGAGCAATCCTCACCTATCTGGTCGGTGAGCTCTGGAGGCGAATCGGGGATGTAAAGAAGGCGACAACCTGGTTCGAGCTGGTGGCCAGCGAGGTGACAGATGCACAGAGCCAGCAATGGGTCATCGACGCCGCGGACCAACAGAAGCTGAACCCCAGGGAATGGTTCGGCTAGCGTTCAGCGGGTGCCGAACAATCTGTCTCCAGCGTCTCCAAGGCCCGGCAGGATATAGCCCTGCTTGTTGAGTTCCCGGTCAAGTGCCGCGCAATAGATCTGGACATCTGGATGCGCCCGGCTGAGAAACCGGACTCCCTCGGGAGCGGCGACTAAACAAAGAAATCGAATCCGGTTTGCGCCTGCTCTCTTCAGCGAGGCGACAGCGGCAGCAGCGCTTCCTCCGGTGGCAAGCATCGGGTCGAGGAGGAAGAAGTCTCGCTCGGCCGTGTCCCCGGGTACTTTGAAATAGTAGTCGACCGGCTGCAAGGTGCTGTGGTCCCGGTAGAGTCCGATGTGGCCCACCCGTGCTGATGGCACAAGGCGGAGAATTCCCTCTACCATTCCGAGTCCGGCGCGTAGAATCGGAACGAGCGTCAGCTTCTTGCCGCTGATATGCCACCCCGACGTTTTCTCGAGCGGAGTGTTTACTTCTCTCGGTTCGAGACTCAACTCACTGGTGGCCTCGTAAGCCATGAGCATGGCAATCTCATCGACGAGCTCCTTGAAGGTTTTGGTCTCCGTCTGCTTATCCCGCAGGATCGTCAGCTTGTGCTGAACGAGGGGATGCCGGATAATAGTCAGAGAGGGGAATTCCTTGACGCGCTCGATCATTCTAGCCCCACGATTCCGGCATTAGCACTGTGAACACTCACCGGCCCATAATCTCTAATCTCTGATGAAAGAATACCAGGCTGTCGTGGTCAAGCTAACGCGGCATACGCGCGAGGACGAAGACACCCTCACCGATCTTCTGAACGAGAGAAGCAGAGGAGGATGGGAGCCAGCGCTGATGTCGCAGGACGAGCAACGGCTCACGATCCTGTTTCAGCGCGATGCAGTAGCAGAAGGATAGCTGTTTGGAGATAACGTTCGTCGGTGCAGCTCGCGAAGTCACAGGCTCCTGTCATCTCCTTCACGTCAATGACTACACCGTAGCCCTCGATTGCGGGATGTTTCAGGGAAGGCGGCAGGAGTCAGCCGAGAAGAATCGCAAGCTTCCGCTCCCGATCAAGGATCTCGACGCCGTTGTGCTCTCACACGCGCACATCGATCACTCAGGGCGCCTTCCATACCTGATCGCAGAGGGCTACTCCAAGACGATTTGGGCAACGTCGGCAACACGAGACCTGTGCGCCATAATGCTCGCCGACTCGGCCCACATCCAGGAAAAAGACGCCGAGTTTCTGGGCAAAAGGGGAAAGGACTTCATCGAGCCGCTGTACGGAATGCGACACGCAGTACGCACGATGGACTTGATGGTCGGCGTTCCCTACAACAGGCCTTTCGATGTCGTTCCCGGGGTGCGCGCCAGTTACATCGACGCCGGTCATATCCTTGGCTCGGCGTCTGTCCTGGTCGATTGCACGGAGGGAGGGAAAACAAAGCGGCTCGTCTTTTCCGGAGACATTGGCAGAAGCGGCCTCGCCATAGTCAGGGATCCGATTCCGCCTGAGGGCGCTGACGCCCTGATCATGGAATCGACCTACGGAAACAGGGACCACGAATCCGTAGAGGGTGCCCGAGCCCAGCTAGCCCAAGTGGTTCGGGAGACCGCCGCGCGGGGAGGGCGAGTTCTCATCCCCGCGTTTGCGATCGGTCGAACGCAGGAGATGATCTACGTGCTTCATGGTCTTGTCAGGGAGGGCGCAATCCCGGCGATTCCAATTTATGTCGACAGCCCCCTGGCGATTGATGCGACCACCGTGTTCGAGATGCACCCGGAAA
>PKVB01000107.1 GCA_003131365.1 Gemmatimonadota bacterium
TGAGGTCGGCGAGGCTCACACCCTGCAGCACGTCGTCGATTCGCTGTTGCAACATCACCCACACGGGTCTGATGCTGCAGTTGTGCGACGCGGAACAGCGCTCTTCTTCGACCGGATGACTCACGCAGTGGAGATCGAACGTCTCCAGCTCTGAGGCGTGGATCACGTCCCTGATGGAAATCTCAGCCGGCGGCCGCGCCAGAACGTATCCGCCCCTCGCGCCCCGCGTGCTCGCGATGACGCCGGCGCGCCGAAGCCTCAGGAGAATCTGTTCGACGTAGTCGGCGGGAAGGCGTTCCTGCCGCGCGATCTCCCGCCCGTTCACAGGTCCGAGATCGGTGCGCTTGGCGAGGTTGAGCGCGCAAATCACGCCGTACTCTGCCCAGGTCGTTATCCGCATGCATTCAGGATAGGGTTTCAGGCGGGCTGAAACAAGGGGACCAGCTCATAACTGACTCCTAACGGCTGTTGCTGGGTTGACTGCAACTGAACAGGCGGGAGGCGTCAGAGGCATAGATGCCAGTCTGATAGGTCACTACGCCCTGACTTAACTAGTGGCGTGCCGGGCACAAGCAGGTCGCCAGATCGCCACAGGAATAAGTCCGGGCGTAGTGACCTGATCCCTGGTATCTATGCCTCTGACGCCTCCCACCCCGTTCTTTCGCAGTTTTTGTTTTACCCCGCCGAAATGCCTCCGTGCTTCCCACCTGGAACCCCGATCTCCGTCATTTTCCTGAGATCGAGCACCTCATCGATCTCCTTGTCTGGCAGCACCTTCTCCCGCCTCACCAAGTCTCGGATCAGCACGTTCTCCTTCACCGACTGCTTGCTGATCTCGGCGGCGCGCGCGTAGCCGATCTGCGGCGCGAGCGCCGTCGCCAGCGCGGCCGAGCGCTCGAGCCAGTATCGGCACTGCTCCTCGTTCGCCTCGATTCCCTTCACCGTTTTCTCCGCGAAAACACGCGCCGAGTTCCGGAGAATCATCATCGAGAACAGCACGTTGTGAGCGATCACGGGCATCATGACGTTGAGCTCGAGCTGGCCGTGCTCGGTGGCGACGCTAACGCACGCGTCGTTGCCGATCACCTGGAAGCAGACCTGGTTCACCATCTCCGGGACCGAAGGATTCACCTTGCCGGGCATTATGGATGAGCCCGGCTGCACGGCCGGCAGACGGATCTCGTCGAGGCCCGTGCGCGGTCCGCTGGCGAGCAGGCGCAGATCGCTCGCAATCTTGCTGAGATCGAGCGCCAGAACCTTGAGCTGCGAGCTGAATCCTGCGACGTCGCCCATGCTCTGCATCAGCTGGATCCGGTCCTTCCCCTCGCGCAGCTCGACTCTCGCGGATTCGCGGAGGTGCTTCACCATGAGCCTGGGATATTCCGGCTCGACGTTCACCCCCGTCCCCACGGCGCTGCCACCGATTCCCAGATCGCGTAGATAGTCCGCGGCTTCGACCACACGCTTGAGGCCGCGGCGCAATGATCCGGCGTAGGCGTCGAGCTCTTGTCCGAGTCTGATCGGCATCGCGTCCTGAAGATGGGTGCGGCCGGATTTCAGTACATCGTCGAACTCCTTCCCCTTCTTCTCGAACTCCTTTGCGAGTCCCGCGAACGCCTTCTCCAGACCGCCAAGCTCGCTCAGACAGGCGAGACGGATCGCGGTGGGTATCACGTCGTTCGTCGACTGCGCCATGTTGACGTGATCGTTCGGATGAACCGGCGTCTTGCTCCCGAGTGGCGTTCCCGCGATTTGACAGATTCGGTTGGCGATCACTTCGTTGACGTTCATGTTGGTCTNNCATGTTGACGTGGTCGTTCGGATGGATCGGCGAGTAGCTGCCGCGGGACTTGCCAAGCAACTCGTTGGCGCGGTTCGCCAGCACTTCGTTGATGTTCATGTTGTGCGACGTGCCCGCGCCCGCCTGGTAAACATCGACGACGAAATGCTCGCGGTGCTTGCCGGCGAGAACTTCATCGGCCGCCTTCACGATCGCGTCGGCGATCTTCGGGTCGAGCCGCCCCGTTTCCTTGTGCGTCAGCGCCGCCGCGCGCTTTATCCGCACCGTCGCGTCGATGAAGGCCGGCAAGGGCCGCAGCCCACTGATTGGAAAATTCTGGACCGCGCGCAAAGTCTGCACGCCGTAAAGCGCATCGGCGGGAACCTCGAGACTGCCCAGCGGATCCTTCTCGGTGCGAGTGTTGTCGCTCATGGTCGTTGGCTGTGAAGATCCAAGTTAGCGTCCCACAATGCGCGCGGTGCCATTCAGAAACGGATTCGACAGGCGCTCCTGCCCGATCGTCGTCGCCATCCCATGCCCGGGATAAACCACCGTCTCGGGAGCGAGCGCCGATATTTTTTCGAGCGATGCGGCCAGCTGCGGCGGATTCGAGAACGGCAGATCGGTTCTGCCGATGGATCCCGCGAACAGGCAGTCGCCAACCAGCGCGATTCCGTTGCCGTGGATGACGACGTGACCGGGAGCGTGCCCGGGCGCGTGCAACACCGTCATCTCGGCGTCCCCGACCTTGATATGCTGGCCATCCGCGAACTCATGGTCCGGGGCCGGCGGCTCTTCGAACGGAACTCCATATACCTCCGCCTGCCGTCCAGCGGCCTCGTACAGTCGGCGGTCGAGCGGATGCAGATAGATCGGCACATCCCATTTCCGTTTCACCGAAGCGATCGCTCCGACATGATCCACGTGGGCGTGAGTAATCCAGATCGCCTCGAGCGTCGCCCCAGAACGCTCGATTGCCTCAACGAGCCGCTCACCCTCACTCCCCGGATCGACTATCACCGCCCGGTTCGAGCGATCGTCCACCAACAAGTAGCAATTCTCCTGGAACGCGCCGACGGTGAGAGTCTGGACGTTCACTTGATCAACGCCTGGTGGCCGATTCGGCGTTCGCGTCCAGGTAGAAGAGCATCGCGCCCGGCATGATTCGCCAACGACTTCTCACGTGTAGCCGCCGCCGCTGGTGTGGGAGCTCTCCACCGCCTCTCGCGTTGGCTCGCCCGTGCCATCGCGCTCCGTCTCCTTGAAGCGCGTGATGTATTTGTCCGCCGCAATAGCCGCCGTCGTCGCATCGCCCGACGCCGTTGTGACCTGACGCGTCAGCTGCGCCCTCAGATCGCCGGCAATGAAGAGCCCCGGGATCGAGGACATCATCGCGCTGTCGGTGAGCACGTACCCCATCACGTCGTGGTCGAAGTGCCCGGCAATCACCCCCGTGTTCGGCCGGAACCCGACGAAGATGAACAGACCCGTCGCCTTGAGGAACGTCCTCTCCTGCGTCACGAGATTGTGCAGGCGGAGGCCGGCCATCCCTTCCTGCGGATCGCCCTCGACCTTCTCCGCGATCGTGTCCCAGATTACTTCGATCTTCGGATTCTCGAACACGTGCTTCTGCAGAATCTTGGAGGCCCTGAACTCGTTGCGCCGGTGAATCAGGTACACCTTGCTCGCGTACCGCGTCAGGAAATCGGCCTCCTCGACCGCGGCATCGCCTCCTCCGACGACTGCCACGACCTGCTGCTTGAAGAATGCGGCGTCGCAGATCGCGCAGTACGACACTCCCCTGCCCGCGTACTCCAGCTCGCCCGGAATCCCGAGCTTGATCGGGGTTCCGCCGGCGGTCACGATCGCTGCCGGCGAGCGAAAGACATCGCCGTTGTCGGTCTCCGTGTGAAAATACCCATCGGGCATTTTCGTCACCGATGTCACCGTCATGGTCTCGAAGAACTCCGCGCCGAACTGCTTGGCGTGAGTGGCGAACTTCTCCGCCAGCTCGTACCCGAGGATCTTAGGAAAACCAATCACGTCATCGAGGTACTCGGTGTTCAGCAGCTCTCCACCAGGAAACCCGCGCTCTATGACCGCGGTGCGCAGCATGGCGCGACCCGTGTAGAGCGCCGCCGTCATTCCCGCCGGCCCGGCCCCCACGATGACAACGTCGTATTCACGCACTGTCGCCAAACGATTCACCTGAAAAAACTGTTACTTCGGAAACACTCTACTGGTGAAATATACCGCGAGGGCGAATGGCTTCGGGCCGTCAGTAGCGAACGTGACGGCCTCCGTCGACGATGATCGTCTCGCCCGTCACGTAATCGGCGGTAAGCAGATAGAGCACCGCCTGCGCCACATCGTCGGGGCTGCCCAGCCTTCCGAGCGGCGTGGTTGCGATGAGTTTGTCGGCTTGCTCCTGGGTCCATCCGTCCGGCAGCAGCACGGGCCCCGGAGCGACCGCGTTGACGCGGATCCTGGGTGCGAGCGCGTGGGCGAGTCCGCGCGTCATCTGCACGATGCCCGCTTTGGTGATCGAGTGCGGGATGTATCCTCTCCAGGTCTCGAACGCGGCCAGGTCGGCGATGTTCACAATCGCCCCGCCCCGCTCCCCCATCACTCGCGCCGCCGCCTGACACAGGAAGAATGGCGCGCGCAGATTCAGCGCGAACATTGCGTCCCAGTCCTCGACCAGGACTTCGCCCACCGGTGTCCGCAGCATCACTGCCGCCGAATTGACGAGAACGTCGAGCTCCCCAAACATCTTCATGGTGTGCTCGATGAGTCTCGGGGCGGTCGCGGGATCAGTCAGATCACCCGGGAGTGAGACCGCGTCGCTCCCCGCCGCGATTATTTCCTCGACGGTCTGGCGCGCTCCCTTTTGCGACCCCGAGTAGTGGACGCCGACGCGCATTCCCGCCTTGCCGAGCGCGAGCGCAATCACGCGCCCTACTCGCGTCGCCGCGCCGGTGACGAGTGCAACGCGACTGTCGAGCTCCATTAATGGGTCCTCATGGCGCGCTCGTCGAAGATGCGATTGACGCAACCCGCTCATCTTGCTGCTGCAACCACTCGGCGGGAATGTTCATGATTCCGAGGCGGCGCGATCCGTCGGGGGCTCCGTGCCAGTCCGATCCACCGCTCGGCACGAGGTTGAAGAAATCAGCGAGCGCCTGCAGCCGCTTGATGTCTTCAGACGAATGGCTGGGATGCTTTATCTCCAGACCGTCGAGTCCCGCTGCGATCAGGGGCTCGAGCCTCTCGCGTCTCCCGCCGTCGCCTGGATGCGCCCAGATCGCCAGCGCGCCGGCCTCATGCGCGATCGCGATCGCATCCTCGATCGAGAAATGCTCCTTGGCGACGAACGCACTCCCGGAGTTGCCGAGGTATTTCACGAACGCATCCCGAAAATCGTGGACCACACCGCGCGCGATCAGTGCGCGCGCAACGTGCGGACGTCCGACGGCGCCTCCGTTGGCTTGCTGAAGCACCTCATCCAGCGTGAGCGGTATGCCGAGCGAGTTGAGTTTTTCCACGATCTTCTGGGCGCGCGTATAACGCGATGCGCGCAGCTCGCTGAGACGCTTCTCCAAAGCCTCCAGGTGGGTGAGGTGGAGGGCCAGCAGGTGGACCTCATGCTCGTCCTGAACCGCGCTCAGCTCCACTCCGGCAATTACGCGAACGCCCAGTCGGTCACCCTCGGAGCGCGCCACGTGAACTCCATCGATCGTGTCGTGATCTGTGAGCGCCAGCGCGGTCAGGCCGCAGCGTTTGGCGGCCTCGATTACTCCCTCGGGAGCGAGGGTGCCGTCAGAGGCGGTCGAGTGAGTGTGCAGGTCGACGAACGCCGGCCGGCCCGCATCCGCGCTCACCGCTCGTAACCGGCCTCAGGCGAAGTAAAGCTCGGCTGAGACTGCTCGAAGAGCTCCTTCAGCTGCGCATCTGACAACTCGGCGAACGCCTGCTCGCGCGAGCGCGTGCCCTGGGGCGAATAGCGCGTAACGCGTACTTCGCGCTCCTTTCCAGCGCCCCGCGAGAATATCAATGCGTACTCATCCTGTGTGTACTGGGTGATGTAACCGGAGGGATGGATGTCCCATTTGTGACCGTCAACCTGAAGCGAGCGTGCCGGCATCTTAAAGCTGTACCTCCTGATACACCCGCGATGGATCCAGTGTCTTGTGCGGAGCGCTGGCGTGCGCGGTTGTGAGCGTCTGCTCGTCGTCGGCTTCCGTGAATTCTATGAACGCGCCCGGAAGCGACGTCTCCTCGAACACCCAGAAGCGGCAGTTTAAGGCCGCGTAGTGCGAGTGCAGCGTCTTCAGTCGTTTCGTGTAGTTTGCGCGCTCGGTCGAAGGAACCGTCGAGCGCTGAATTGTGAGAGCCTTGGGCATCTTAGAGTCCGGTCTCCGGAAATGTTTCGATCGTTTTCTTCACGAAGGCGAGGAACTGATCAGCGATTGCTCCGTCGATCACGCGGTGATCGAATGATATTGAAAAATAAGCACAGGTACGAATCGCGATCGTGTCCTCGCCATCGGTGCCGGGAAGGATCTTCGGCCGCTTCTCGATGGCGCCCACTCCGAGGATTGCGACCTGCGGCTGATTGATGATCGGCGTTCCCATGAGGGAGCCGAAGACCCCGGGATTCGTAATGGTGAAAGTTCCCTCCTGAACCTCTTCGGGAGAGAGCCTCTTGGCTCTGGCGCGCGCGGCCAGATCGTTGAGCGCGCGGCTGATTCCGGAAAGTGAGAGATCGTCTGCGTGCCTGATGACCGGCACGATGAGTCCCCACTCGAGCGCGACGGCGACACCGATGTTGATCTGTTTTCTATAGATGACGTTGGTGCCGGCCACGGACGAGTTCATCACCCGGAACGCCTGCAGGCCCTGGCACACCGACTTAATGATGAAGGGCATGTAGGTCAGCTTCTGCCCGGTAGTGGCCTCGAACTCGGCGCGATTCTTCGCGCGAATGCGCGCGACGCGCGTGAAGTCGATCTCGATGAACGACGTGACGTGCGCCGACGTTTGTCGCGACGCGACCATGTGGTCGCTGATGAGCGCGCGCATCTTCGACATTGGCTCGACGACGTCGCCCGGCCAGGGCTCGGGCAGCGGCACTGTGTGACCGCCAGGCGCCCCGCCGGTGCGAGATCCCGGCGTCGCGATCGTAGTGGACGCGCCCGACTCGATGAAGCCGAGTATGTCGCGCTTGGTCACGCGGCCAGCGACGCCTGAGCCTTCGAGGGACGCGATGTTCACCCCGTGCTCGGCCGCAATCTTTCGGACGAGTGGGGAGGATTTTGTGCGGACACGATCCTCGAAGGAGTTGCCGTTCCCGGAGTGTGATGCGGCGATGGCGGGAGCGGGCGGTTGCTGACGCGCCGGAGCTCCAGCGGGGCTAGCTTCCCGTTGGGGGACGGGCGATGACTCTGGCTTCGCCGCCTGCGTCGTCCCTGCTGGCTGCGAGGCCGACGACGCGCTCGGAGCAGCCGGCTCGCCCTTTCCGAGAGCTGCGCCTTTTTCGGTTTCGAGCCGCGCGACGACCGTTTGCACCGCCACCGTCTCCCCTTCCTTCACGATTATCTCGGCCAGCACGCCGCCGGCCGGCGCCGGGATTTCCGCGTCGACCTTGTCAGTCGAGATCTCGAAGATCGGTTCGTCGCGCTTCACCTCGTCGCCCACTTTCTTCAGCCACTTCGAAAGCGTGCCCTCGGTAATCGACTCGCCCATCTGCGGCATGATGATGTCTACTCGTGCCACCACTTCTCCCTGGTTCGCCTATTCATTCGGCCTTGTTCGATTCAGCCGTCTCAATGCCAGAACGGG
This sequence comes from Gemmatimonadota bacterium, assembly GCA_003131365.1. Lineage (GTDB taxonomy): Bacteria > Gemmatimonadota > Gemmatimonadetes > Gemmatimonadales > Gemmatimonadaceae > UBA4720. Next base: position 7,622 of record PKVB01000107.1, read on the forward strand.
CAGCGTCAATGCGCCAACAACCGCCCCAATACCAGCATACACCCACCAATTGCACGCCGGAAGACCCTCGACGGGCTTACACCCCCGCATGCTCCCGACAAACTTTGCGATCAGCACCGCGAACATTCCGCCGCTGAAAAAACCCGCGAACGTCGTTAGGCAACCGACACCGAGGTTGCGCGCGATGATCTCCCCGCGATCCAGCTCCGGTGACGCCATCAGTAGGCGGCAAGCGTCTTCTTCACGGTCGCGACGATCGCCTCATCGCCCATCGGGGAATCGTTCGTCAGATTCGCCGGCCTCGACGCGGCGGTACCGAGCCGCGCCATGTTAGTAAGCCGCTTCGATGCGGTGGCGAGGATCCCCCGCCTTGTGCAGCGTGACGAAGAACTTCTTGGCGTTGCGGTCGAGGCGGCTCTCCCCCGTCTGATCCGTCGCAATCTCGGCGAACGTGTAGTGGCCGCCTTCCTTGCGCACGCTCAGCTGCAGCGTGCCGAGGGCCCCAGCGAACGTTCGGGAGCGGGAGGTATGCCCGCTGCGCTCCATCCCGATCTCGGGAAAGAATTCGTCCGCGATACGCAATACATCCACCGGCGTAAGCTGTGTTCTGAAAAAATGACGCATATTAGAATCAGGTCCCCGGATCACTTGCGGTGCGAACCGTCTGAATCCAGTCGACGCGCTCCAG
>PKVB01000122.1 GCA_003131365.1 Gemmatimonadota bacterium
ACATGACCGATGAGATGCTCGCGCTCGCCAACGAGAACAAGCGCCGAGCGGGCGCGGAGAACGTCGAGTTCCTGAAAGGAGAAATCGAGCAGATTCCGCTGCCCGACGCGTCGGTAGATGTCATCATCTCCAACTGCGTGATCAACCTGTCCGCGGACAAGCGCAAGGTGCTAAAAGAAGCCTTTCGCGTTCTGAAGCCGGGCGGCAGATTCGCCGTGTCGGATGTCGTTGTTCGCGGCCACGTTCCGGCCGCGGTGAAAACGAATATGGAGCTGTGGATCGGCTGTGTGGCCGGTGCGCTCGAAGAGCGTGAATTCCTGGATCTGCTGCGCGAAGTCGGATTCGCAAAGCCGTCGATCGAGCCGACGAGGGTGTACAAGGCCGAAGATGCAGCGGCTTTTCTGAGCGGAAGTGGTCTCGACGCCGTCGAATTCGCATCGCAGATCGATGGAAAGTTCATGGGAGCATTCGTGCGCGCGACGAAGCCGCTTGCACAGTGCTGCGGTCCTGACTGCTGCTGATTTCAGACGGCATCGCGCGGCTAAACGCACGGGCCATCGCGGAGAGTGTAATGCGAATCAGAAATGCAACGAACGCGGACTTATCCGCCGTCGAAAGCCTGCTCTCGGCTAGCGATCTTCCGCTCGATGGAGTGCGGAACAATTTCTCCAGCTTCATCGTAGCTGAAGACGAGGGCAAGATCGCGGGAGCGATTGGCCTCGAAGAGTTTGGCTCGACTGCTTTGCTTCGCTCGGCGGTAGTCTCAGCCGAGCATCGCGGCAACGGTATCGGCCGCCGGCTGATGGAACAGCTGCTGGACCACGCCGAGGACGCGGGGATCGAGGAGCTTTATCTGCTGACCACCACTGCCGAGAAATATTTTCCGCGCTTCGGCTTCACACCCACGACACGAGCGGCGGTTCCCGACGCGTTGAAGGCGTCCGCGGAATTCCAGGGAGCGTGTCCCGATACTGCGGTGGTGATGACACGCCGCTTCGGTACGGCCCGGAGAGTCCTGGGCTGATGCGATACGCGCTGATCTCGGACATCCACGCTAATCTCCCCGCGCTCCGCGCGGTCCTGGCCGACATCGACGAACGCACGGACATCGACGCGATCTATCATCTCGGCGATCTCACCGGCTACGCGCCGTGGCCGAATGAAGTGGTGGCGTTGCTCCGCGAGCGGGCGATTCCCGGCATTTCCGGCAACTACGATTCGACCGTCGCAACCGATTACAAGCACTGCGGGTGCAGGGCTGATACTCCACACGATGAAGAACTATCGCATCTCTCGTTCGAGTGGACCCGCTCGCACGTCACGGCGGAGACGAAGAAATATCTGGGGAGTCTTCCCTTCCGCCTGGACATTCGGCCGTTTGGCGGCCACGTGTCGGGCCCGACGATTACTCTCGTGCACGGCAATCAAACGCTGAACACGGTTTACGTGACCGCCGACCGATCAGACTCCTTTCTCGAGAAGATGGCAAAGGATCTCGGCGCCCGCGCAGAGGACATCATTTGTTTTGGACATACCCACAAACCGTGGCAACGCGTGGTCGGGGGAGTTCAGTTCATCAACACCGGAAGCGTCGGCCGTCCCAAGGACGGGGACCCGCGCGCGTGCTACGTGTCGCTTGCGATCGACGGATCGGGCGCGCGGGTTGAGTTCGTGCGGGTGGCGTACGACATCGAGGAAGCCGCGCGGGCCATTCATGAAAGCGACCTGCCTGACGAATTCGCGGAAGTTTTGAGATCGGGTGGAGCCGCCGCGCTCCCCACGGGACGATAGGGGCGCTCTTCAAGCGCGACCTATGGCGCCGTTTACGTCGATGCCTTGGCCGGTAAGTCGGTGATGCCCTTGACGACACACCAGCCGCGACGCGGTGTCGGCGTCGCACTGGCCGCTGCAGCGTTGTTCGGGGCGAGCACTCCGTTCGCGAAGCTTCTACTCCAGGGTACGTCCCCACAACTGCTGGCTGGACTCCTTTACCTGGGCTCCGGTACGGGATTGGTTCTCGTTTGGGTGCGTGGACGGCGCTCTACTGCAGCTGTTCGCGAGAGCGCGCTTGCACGGCGCGACGTGCCGTGGCTCCTCGGCGCGATCAGCTTCGGCGGAGTGCTAGCGCCATTGATGCTCATGATCGGCCTTACACGAACGCCAGCATCGGGCGCCTCTCTCCTGCTCAACCTGGAGGGCGTGTTTACAGCGCTCATCGCGTGGTTTGTCTTCCGCGAGAACTTCGACCGTCGTATCGCGCTTGGAATGCTCGCGATTGTCGCCGGCGGCATCGTTCTCTCATGGGAGGGTCGCTTGTCGTGGGGTGGATTGGCGGGACCGCTCGCGGTTTCCGGAGCGTGTCTCTGTTGGGGAATCGACAACAACCTGACGCAGAAGGTCTCGGCCGGTGATCCTGTGCAGATCGCCATGCTTAAGGGACTCGCGGCGGGAAGCATCAACACGGCGATAGCGCTCCTTCTGGGCGCAAACTGGCCACCAGTTCCACACATCATAGGAGCATTCTTCCTGGGGTTCCTGAGCTACGGTGTCAGTCTCGTATTTTTCGTCCTGGCGCTACGTCATCTTGGCACGGCGCGCACAGGGGCGTATTTCTCCACGGCGCCTTTCGTGGGAGCGGTGCTTTCACTCGCCATTTTTCGCGAACGCCCGGCGCCTCTTCTGCTGGTCGCGGCGACACTAATGGCAATAGGCGTCTGGCTACATTTCACAGAGCGGCATGAGCACGAGCATCGGCACAAAGCGATGGAGCACGACCATACGCACGTGCATGACGAACATCATCGGCACCCCCACGTGCCTTCCGACCCACCAATTACTGACCCGATTCCTCACACTCACGGGCATCGACACGAACCGCTCGTCCACGCACACGCTCATTACCCGGACATCCACCACCGACACGACCACGGTTGATTGGTGTTGCCGGCATGTCATGTACTGCGGCGGAATGTCGCCCGGCATTGACGCCCGCCCTGACATGCGCATTCTTGAAGGGTGCACCTATCCGGAATCGGGAGATCGATCCTGCTGGTCACGGCCTTGGTGCCGTCGCTCACTTTAGCGCAAAAGGGACGAGGTGGCTGTTCCGCCAACGCGAAAGCTCTCACACCGAGCTCCTTGCGTGCAACCGGGATGCCGGTGCAGCCGCAACCCAGTCCGGGGCTCACGCTGGTGGCCGAAATGGTGCTGCCAGGCCCCGCCAATCGATTCGATTACCAGAGCATCGACAGCACGACGCGTCGCCTCTACATGAATCACATGAACGCCGGGCGTACGATTGTCTTCGATCTCGATGCGGGACAGGTTGTCGGTGAGATCAAGGACGTCCCTCGGGCAACGGGAGTCAGTGCAGTACCAGAGCATCACGCCGTCTACATCTCCGCGGCTGGGGCGCACGAGGTGGCAATCGCAGACGATCGGACCCTCACCATCTCTTCGCGTGTCGGCGGCATTCGATTCCCGGACGGCATCGCCTACGCGCTCGAAGTTGACAAGGTTTTCGTATCTGATGAATCCGGGGGCGCAGATGTCGTCATCGATGCCAAGACACGTCTCAAGCGCTCGACGATCGATCTCGGCGGTGAGGCCGGAAACACACATTACGACGCAGTCTCACACTGCATCATGGTGGCGGTGCAAACACGCAACCAGATGGTCGCTATCGACCCTGCCATGGAGCGAATCGTAGCGCGCTACAATCTCCCGGGTTGCGACCAACCCCACGGGTTCACGATCGACGAACAGGATCGCCTCGCGTTCGTCTCGTGCGAGGGGAATGCGGCGTTGTTGGTGCTCGATCTCCGCACGATGATAATCGTTGATCGCAAGAAAGTAGCTGACGATCCAGATGTTCTCGCGTGGGATCCGGCTTGGCGACGACTATACGTCGCGGCGGAATCAGGTGTTCTGTCTGCGTGGTGGCTGAATGGCGCGACACTCCGGCCAATCGGTGAGATCCGGGCGCCTCACGCGCACACCGTCGCAGTCGATCCGATGACACACCGCGTCTATCTGCCGCTGGAGAACCTGCGTGGAAAGCCGGTGCTCCGCATCTATGCGCCGCTAGCGCGCTGATTGCGGCGTGGCTGCACTACTCTTCTTTAGACGCGCGGCCACGGCTTCGGCCTGCGCGAACACGCGGAGGAGGTTCTCTCCCGCGAGCTTCCTGAGATCCGCGTCCGACCACCCGCGTCTTGCCAGCTCCGCGAACAGCGCAGGAAAGGTCGAGACATCCTCGAGCCCCTGCACGACTTCGGTAATTCCATCGAAGTCGCTTCCGATGCCGACGTGATCGACGCCGGCGACCTTGCGCACGTACTCGATCTGGTTGGCTACCTGTGAAAGAGTTGCACGCGGCTCGGGATGGCCAGCCCGCCACTGCTTCACCTCTCGTGTGATCGCGGCGGTGTCGTTGCCATACTTTGCCTGCAGGTCTTTCATCACCGGCCGGGTTGATTGGTCGTACAGGAATACAGCCGGTGACACGAAACCGGTGACGAATGGCACCATAACTATTCCGCCGTTCGTCGTCACCCGCCGGAGGATCGAGTCCGGCACGTTGCGCGGAACATCCACGAGCGCTCGCGCTCCCGAATGCGAGAATATCACCGGTGCCTGGCTCACGTTCAGCGCCGCGCTCATCGTCGCCGGAGAGACGTGAGAAAGATCCACCAGCATGCCGAGTCTGTTCATCTCGCGCACGACGCTGTCGCCGAATGGTGTCAGCCCCTTGTGCTTCGCGGAATCGAGAGCCGCATCGGCCCAGTCGAGGGTGACGTTGTGCGTGAGCGTCATGTAGCGCACGCCAAGGTCGTAATAGGCGCGCAGCGCGCCGAGCGAGTTCTCGATGGCGTGTCCGCCCTCGAGTCCGAGAAGGGATCCGATCTTACCCTGCTTGAAGTCGCGCCGGATGTCGGCGGGGCTGAGGGCAAGCGCGAGCCGGTCGGGGTATTTCGCTATGAAACGGCGCGCGATATCGATCTGCTCGAGCTGCACTCGCGCGTAACCCGAGTCGCGATACTCTCCGGGTGTGTAAACGGACCAGAACTGCGCGCCGACCATGCCTCTCTTCAGGCGGTCCAGATCCGTATGTCCCGGCGTGCGCCTGCGGAGATCATAGGCATCGACGTTCCCGCGCGCGACTGAATCCTCGCGGATTCGCCACGGCAGATCGTTGTGCCCATCGATGAGCGGAGTCTGGCTGAGAATGCGCTTTGCTCGCGCCAGATACGGGTCGTCGGCCGCTGGCGAGCCAGTTTGTGCGTCGAGCGGACGCACGGCGCCAATGAACAGCAGAAAGCTTAAGGCGCTGATGAGCGTCGTCAGCTGGCGCTGTTTGTTTCGGGCGAGTAATTGTGAGAGCATGGCGCGTAAACTAACAGTCGTGCCCCATAAACGCAGAGGCTCGGCTTACAGAATGAGTGTGGGCCCCGGTGGCGTATCCAGGAGCTCTACCGCCTGGGCGCTGTCTTCTTCGCATACTACCAGTCGAATCGGATGAAGCCATTGGAGCCATGGCATCATCCCGCTGGCGTCGTCCCGAATGAGACTGGAGTCGATCCCGCTTGCATCGAGCACCGCTTGCGCTATGTGCGCCTCGGCTTCGTTGGCAAACGTCCTGATCACGGTGTTGAGCTCCGGCAGTTCTTTCTCCATCTTCCATCCTTGGCTGCGTGGCTGCCCTGGAAATGTGTATCAGTGACGCGTCAACTGCACTGCCTCCTGCAAATCTCCTCCGCGGATGGCATGTTGTCTGCCGCGAACAGATGATGATGCTTTTCTCCCCGTGACGAAACTATGAAAGCTCTTTCCCGACCATTAGTGGCGCTCTGCTTTGCCTTCCTTGTGGCGGGGGTCGCCTGCCGCAAGGATACCAAGGCCAAGGGGGTCGGCAACGCCGGGCAGGACACAATGCTGTTGCACGATCTCGCCGAGGCGAACAGGAACACCGCTACGGCTACGGCACAGGACAATAGCCTCAACACCGTGAGAACGAGCGGCGGCGGAGCCGTTCCCGCTGCTGGGGTGGCAGCTCAGAATCGGCCGTCGGACACCAAGGTTGTCCCGCGACCATCGCCGAGCGGAGGTGAGGTCCTGACGTCAGGGCCGAGGCTGACGGTTCCGACGAAGGCCAACGACGCGCCGGCCCCGACTACAGTTCCAGTCGATCGGTCGCCTGCGTCCGGATTGCAGAGAGCCTCTCGCGATCCGTGCAACTCTCCAGCGCCGGTTGATCAGCGTTCGTGCCTGAATCGCGCGATAGCTACGAATGACGCCGACTTGAATGGAACCTACCAGGAGTTGCTGGCCCAGGCTCGGAAATCGGGCGGGTCAGACCTGGAGGGCAGGTTTCAGCAATCGCAGCGGGAGTGGATCAACCAGCGCGACGCTGATTGTACCGCGCAGACGCAGACCGAGAATGGCAAGCTGTGGGCGAAAGCGCGCGCGCGCTGTCTGGCCGACTATTCCGCGAAGAGAACCACCGAGCTTCAGCGGAATCTCAACAACCTGAGAGGGCAGTAGCGAAAGGCCTGAAGGCAACGTCAGGCCTTTGCGCTTCCCTGTTTGCTAGCGGTTCGCCGTGTACTGCATCCCCGCGCTCGCCAGCGACCGACCCTGAAGCAACGCGTCGATCTCAGCCGCCGCCACCGGACGCGGCGAGATCCAACCATCGCTGATGGCGCGCGTTGGAACCGTAACGCTCGCGACAGTTCCAGTCGGACTGATCTCTACAACCGCGGTTGCATCGGTCACGCCCTGCATCCCGCTGTTGATGACCAGCACCCATCTTCCGACCGCCGGGCGCTGCCAGCGCACGACGTACATGCCAGGCTGAGATCCGGCACGGATGTCGAGCGGCATGCTCTGCCGCTTTCCATTTACCACTCCCTCTGCTGTTCCCGTCACGGTTTTCGCCATCAGGTCGCCGTGATGGTAGGTACGGACGGTGAGAAAGGCATCTCGCGAAGTGCGGTCGAACGGATTGGCGGGGTACTCGATTGCGATCCACGGTGGTCCCGCCAGCGCGGTGCTGAACGCTGTAAGCGTGAGCGCGGTGACGAGTGCAAAGGTGCGAAGCAGCGTGCGGTTCATGGCAATCTCCTGAAGAAGTTTTGCCGACGTCCGAAGTTTGTTGAGCACTTCGAACTCGCCAGCGCCTCTACGATGCCACTGGCCCCTCAATGGTTGAAAAACTTCGCTACTGCGTTCTCCGCAGAGTTACCGGACCCTTGAAGGTTCGCACCGACACCTTTGCACCGCCGCCACTCGTGTCCATCGTTAGCTCGGCGCCGCGGCCGAACCGTCCGGGAATCGGGCTGTTCTTCGAGAGATTATTGGTGATGCTTCCGGCGATCGTCACGACGGAGAAAGACGCAGCTGTTCTATCTGGAATCGCTATATCGATCGTTCCGCTGTGGGTATCGAAATCGAACGCGCCGCTCCGGTCCAGCCGGCCGACGAAGGTGATGCTACCGGTCACTGTTTCGATCTTGGTGCGCTCGAAGACTCCGCCATCGACTTTCACCGCTCCGCTCACGGTGGAAAACGCCGCGTCGGAGCTCGCGCCCTGGAAGACGATCGTTCCTGACGCGCTCTTCGCCCTGACCCATGGCGGCGAGCCCGTGATATGGATGTCGCCGTCGATCGCTTCGGCGTTCAGCTCGTGCGGGCTTCCGGTGACGTCGATCGTTCCGCTCACGACGTACAGGTCGAGCCCGCCATCGACTCCATTGACATCGATGTTTGCCGTGGCCGTCTTCACCCAGAGGCGGATGCGACTCGGTACCCAAACCTCGAGCCGGGTCGGCTTCGGATCCCGATCGTTCGCCGATTCCACGAACATCTTGGCGCCGGCGTAGCCTCCACCTATGTAGAAGTTGTCCCCGGCGCCGAGCGTTCCTCGCACCATGACGGTGTCCTTGTCCCAGCCGTGAACTACCACGCTGCCGACCATGTTGACGATTCGGAGCGCGCCTTCCATTCCGAGCGGAAGCTTGCGCTCGACCTTCTTCTGGGCAAAAGCCGGCGATGACAAGAACAGGATGGCGGCGCCTCCAAGGATGCAGGCGCGACTCAGCGCGGCCCGCGCTCTCGTTCGACCACGATCGGTTACTACGCGAAGCTCAGCTTCCACGCGTCATCTCCGCCGTCCGGCGCATCAGATCCATCTTTTGTCTGTACGTTCCCGACAGCATTTCGATCAGCATCTTGTTCGCCGGGTCGCGAGCCAGCGCGCTTCGCGCTTCGAGAATCGCTTCGTCAATCGTGCGGAGACTCGCCTTGAGCTGGGCGACGGTTTCCGGAGCCAGCGACGCTTCCTGCTGATCCAGGAGATCCTGCAGAACGGCGACATTCCGCAAATAGGTGTTCTCTTCGATCGTGAAGGCGACGAATGTAGCTGGCGTAGCTCCGGTCCCGGTATTGCTCGCGGTAGCGCGTGAGGAATCCGCGCCGCTGCCTCGCGAATTGAGATAGAGCGCGGTTCCACCAGAGGAGAGGACTGCAGCCAGAACCACCGCGGCCGCCAGGACGTACGGCCGCCGCCAGAAGCTCTCAGACGTTTCGCGTTGTGTTGCGAACGCCTCTTTGTCACGCTCGATGGCGGCGCGGATGTTCATCCACGCCTCGGCCGGTGGCTCAATTGATTTCGGCAGATCCGCTGCCCGCGCGAGGATTCCCTTCAGGCTTTCCACTTCCGCGGCGCAGATGGCGCACACCGCGATATGATCAGTCACGGGGCCGCGCTCGTCTTCAGTCAGCTCGCCGGTGACGTAATCGTCCAGTAGATGTCTGATCACTTCGTGTGTCATCGCTCCAACCTCTCTCTCAATAATCGGCGGGCACGGTGCAGCTGCGCCTTGACCGTTCCAACGGAGATGCTCAGCTGTTCCGCGATCTCCTGGTGCTGGTACCCCTCGACATCGTGTAGCACGAACGCGAGCCTCGCGCCTCTTGGCAGCGAGGCGATTGCGTTTTCCATATCCATCTTCAGTTCCACGCCGCTCAATCGGACGGCGCCAGGCAGCCGCGCCGTATCGTCCATCTGCAATACTCTCGCGGTTCTCCTGTTATCGCTTCTCGCGTTCTCGAGCATCGTGTTGACCGCCAGGCGATGAAGCCATGATGAGAACGCGCAGTCTCCGCGAAACGTGGAGAGCCTCCGCCACGCCCTGACGAATACATCCTGCATCAGCTCCGTCGCGTCGGAGGAATCACCGGCCTTGAGACGCAGGCACAATGCGAAGGTCCGCCCCGAGTGCTCACGGTAGAGCAGCTCGAAGGCATCGACATCTCCCGACTGCGCGCGCCGGATGGTATCCAGCGCTGCAGTCTTCTCTTCACCAATCGTGGACGGGAAAGGTCCGATAGTGTCTGATACCACCGCGCTCGTCTTCATCTCAGCCGGGAATAAGATGCCACTCGGGGTTCCATGGTTGGAAAGGCATGGAGTCCCGAAGATTACGAGTTATGCTCTCCTAGGAGCCCTCAGCGCTAATTGGCCGAGTGGTGCGGTTACTCGATGTCGTCGCCGAGTTCGAACTTGGAGCGGGTGAGGGCAATGATGCGGTCGAGGCCGGCTTTCACTTCCGGCGGCAGATCACGGCGCGCCATCAGGCGCTCCGCCTCCTGGCGAATCGAATCCAGCGCCTGCATGAAGTTTCCCTTTTTCAGCTTGCCGGTGTCGTCACTCACTGGTCTTCTCCAAAACGATGAATTTCGCGTCGTCCTTCCCGATCTGCCGAAGCCAGGTGATCAGATCGGTAACCCGGTCTGGAGGAAATATTCCTCGCGCGCCAGAGATCGTGCGCGATATGCGCAGTTCGTTACCGGATTGTGCGTATTCGGAGGTGTAGCTGCCAAAAACGCTCGATGAAGCAACACCGGACGGAAGCCTCGCCTTCCACCCCGTCGGCAACGTGATGCTCACCGTGGTCGCCGAGGCCAACGGTCCGAGGACCTTGATGGCATCAATTGGAAATCGGCGCTTCGGCTCTTGTTCGAGAGCCGAAGCCATCGTCGCCATTCCCGCCATGCTGCCGAGAGGAATGGTGAGAATGTGGGTTCCTCCCGCATCGACAGCGGCCTTCGCGTTTCTGATCCGGAAACTCAATCGCGGGAGCGCTGACAAATTCTTGCCGTTGAAAATGGCCAGACTATCGCCGTCCGCGCTCTCGAACAATCTGCGGGCGAGCTGCTTCGGTAAGTCGGCACGTTGCGCCGAATCGAGCGGATTCTCGAACAGCGACCTGATCATCTCGGCGGAGCGGCCTTTACCCGCCTCCTCGTATCTTCCATTGAACATGCCGTCCTGGCCGAGAGCGCCGGTTATTCTGATTTCTTCGCGGTTGGCGCTGATAGGCTCGAGCGGGAGAATCACTTCCTCAGCGCGACCGTCGGGGTGAACGACGACGGCAAATCCGCCCTGCTCGGATGAAGGGAGCTCGCCATAGGGTACGAGCTCCGCGGTCAGATCAGTGTATTGATATCCGCTGCCTTGTGGGACTCCGGCAATGACATGATCGAACTGCGCAATCGAAGGAAGCTCTCGATCGGCACGAGCGTCCGAATTGAGCAGAACGGGTAACGCGGTGATGCTGATCTTGCCAAGCGCGGCTATGAAGAGCGTCACCTTGTCTTTGCAGTCCCCGAATCCCGTTTCAACCACCGTCTCGGGGGCACGAGGCTGATAGCCACCCATTCCCAATGCGATGGAAACGTATCTGATGTCCTGCGCAACCCAGCGGTGGATGGCCCGGATCGAATCGCCGCGCGTCTTCGAGCCGGCCAGGATCTGCGCGATCTTCGATGCGACCTTGGGCGTGATTGCGTAGCGGGTCCTCGCATTATCCGCATACCACTTTGAAATGTCTGACCAGGTGAGGTTTCCGCCAATCCTGATCGACTGGAATATCTGCGACGAATCGCTCGATCCGAACGCCTCAAATTTTTCGGGAGGTAGATTCGCGGCGGACCAGCTGTAGATGTTTCGTCCGTTTCGGGCCACGACCTTCCCAGGGAAGTGCGGGTTCCGCTCCTTGATCCGAATGTGAAATGACTCGGGCACGTCGATCACGTAATTGGATCTCATCGTCCTTGTGGCGGTGTTCACCGACCACGACGCCAGGAAATCTCCCGGCAGGTACGGTTTGAGCTCCTCAGTGGTATAGCTGTAATCGACAATCGATCCGAGCTCTACTCCGGTGAGTGAGACGCGACGCACCTTGCGATCCGAATAAACCGGGTCACCCATGTCCGCCGGAATGTCGGAGTCCTGGATGTGAGAAGGCGCGGTGCTGACCACCTTTCCATTTGGGTCGAGGACCCGAATCCAGTTCACGGTCAATTTTTCGTGTCCTGGACTGAACGAGAATTCCTGCTCCCGATATCGCCCCACGGCGTCTTCCTTGAGAACCTGAACGACCTGACGGTAGGTACGCGTGCCGCGTCCATCGGGTTCGAGCCGCAGTACCCCCTCATCGAGAAGCCAGACCGCCGCTTCATCCGGGTGGTCCGACGGCTTGACCGCGAGTCCATACAGGGAATCCGAGCCCGACGCCGCGATTTTGTTATCGCCGGCAGGTGCACCAAGCGGATTCGAGCCGCTGGGTGGGGTGGAAATCTGCGCGACGAGAGGCGACGAGACGACGAGAAGACAGAGGAGGGAAAGAGCACGCATCTAGGGATTTATCCTGCGGTGACGAGTTTTTCCGATTTAGCGGATGGTAGCTGCGGTATCGCACGCCGTTCGCCGACCTGCTGGCGCCACATTGCATAGTAGAGGCCGGTTTGCCCCAGAAGATCATCGTGCTGACCCACCTCGACGATCTTGCCGCGCTCGAGGACGTAGATCCGGTCGGCGTGCATCACTGTCGACAGCCGGTGGGCGATGAGAATCGTGATCACTTCGCGCGAGCTTGCAACTTCCCGCATCGTGCGGCTGATCTCCTCCTCGGTGAGCGAATCCAGCGACGACGTGGCCTCGTCGAACACCAGGAGATGAGGGTTGCGGAGCAGTGCGCGCGCGATCGAGAGCCGCTGCTTCTCTCCGCCCGAGACCTTGACTCCGCCTTCGCCGATCAGCGTATCGAGCCCCTTGTCAGCCCGCGCCAGGAGAGCGTTTGCCGCGGACTTGTGCAGCACGTCGAGGCACTCTTCGTCGGTCGCGTGCGGATTCACGAATTTGAGATTCTCGCGAATGGTTCCAGAGAACAGCTGCGCGTCCTGGGTGACCAGACCGATCTGCTCGCGCAGCCGNNGTCCAGGTCGACGTCAGTGCCGTTTACTCCGTTATAGAGAATCTCTCCCTGCCTGGGTTGGTAGAGACCGACCAGCAGCTTCACGAGCGTCGTCTTCCCGGCACCGGACGGCCCGACGAACGCAATCGTCTCGCCGCGGTTCACCTCGAAGGAAATATCAGTGAGTGCCGGGGTGCTGGCGCTCTGGTGCATGAACCCGACGTCGGCGAATTCCAGCCTCCGGATCTCCGTCACTGGAATCGGAGTCAGCGGCTTTAGATCCTTGGGCGTCTCCAGAATCTTTC
>PKVB01000023.1:0-763 GCA_003131365.1 Gemmatimonadota bacterium
CCACCGTGCTCGGCCTTGATGTCGTCAAGGACCTGTGGGAGATTCGCTCGCGCGTCGGCTACATGCCGGGCGGATTCGCTCTCTATCCAGATCTGAGCGTCGCTGAGAATCTGGAATTCTTCGCAGCCGTGTTCGGAACGACGGTCGAGAAGGGTTACGAGCTGATCGCGCCCATCTACAAGCAGATCGAGCCATTCCGCGACCGGCGCGCCGATGCGCTTTCCGGAGGGATGAAGCAGAAGCTCGCGCTGTCGTGCGCGCTGGTGCACCGGCCGGACATCCTGCTCCTCGACGAGCCCACTACCGGAGTCGACGCGGTCTCGCGGCGGGAGTTCTGGGACCAGCTGGGGGTTCTCAAGGCGTCGGGCCTGACGATCGTCGTCTCCACACCATACATGGATGAAGCGCTGAGATGCGACCGCGTCGCGCTCATTCACGGCGGAAAGATTCTCGAGATCGACCCGCCTCGGTCCATCGGCGCCCGCTATGGGCTGCCCCTGATCGCGGTGCGCGGAGGCAACCGGTTCGAGCTGCTGCACACGCTCCGGGAATTCCCGCACGCGCACACGGTCTATCTGTTCGGTGACGAGCTACACTACACGGACAGTCGCGCTGACGCTCCACCGGAGACGGTCGCGAACGAGCTGCGCGAGTATCTCGCGGGGCGCGGGCACAAAGGTGTGGAAGCGCACCCGATCGCGGCCGGAATCGAGGACAGCTTCATGGAGTTGATGGGCTCCGCGCCCGCGCCGACCGCGACCGC
>PKVB01000023.1:775-3857 GCA_003131365.1 Gemmatimonadota bacterium
CAATGGCGCGGGCAAGACGACCGCGATCAAGATGCTCGTCGGTCTTCTGGCGCCGAGCGAAGGCGCGGCGCACGTCGCGGGATTCGACATCCGCACCCAGCGCGATCAGATACGCCGCAACATCGGATACATGAGCCAGCGCTTTTCGCTCTACGCCGATCTCACGGTGCGCGAGAATATCCGCCTCTACGGCGGAATCTACGGTTTGACGCCCGGGCAGATCGTGGAGCGCACAACCACCATGCTCGACACTCTCGGACTCAGCTCCAACGCCGACGACCTCGTCGGCAAGCTTCCGCTGGGGTGGAAACAGAAGCTCGCGTTCTCCGTCGCGCTCCTGCACAACCCGAAGATCGTATTTCTCGACGAACCCACAAGCGGAGTCGATCCAATCACGCGCCGGCAGTNNCAGATGTGGGACGTGATCGACAAGTTCCGCGCGAGCGGACATTCGATCGTGCTGACCACGCACTACATGGACGAAGCCGAGTATTGCGACCGGATCTCGATCATGGTGGATGGAAAGATTGCGGCGCTCGGTACTCCTACGGAGCTGAAGGAGAAGTTTGGCGCTGAAAGCGTGGACGACGTCTTCGTGCGGCTCGCGCGCGGCGCGACGAAGGGAGAGGCAGCGTGAATCGCAACGCGCTGCGTGCGTTCATGGTGAAGGAATTTCGTCACATCCTGCGCGACCGTCAGACGCTGACCATCCTCCTCATGTTGCCCCTGGTGCAGGTCATCCTGTTCGGGTACGCGCTCCGAAGTGACGTACGCGACATCCGGATGGCAGTCATTGATCCGACGCCCGATCACGCCACGCTCGAATTGCAGTCGCGCTTTCTCTCGACCAATCGCTTTCGCATCATCACGACCAGTCAGACTCCTGACGTCATCGAGCCGCTGTTCCGACGGGGCAGGGCTGACGTCGCGCTCGTGTTCGATCCCGATTTCGCGAGCCATCTGCGAGGTACCGAGCCAGCGCGCTTGCTGATTGCCGTCGATGCTTCCGATCCGAACGCGGGCACGACGTATCTCAGCTACGCCCGGGCGGTGATCTCCTCGTACCAGGCCGAGCTGAGCGCGCAGAACCGCCAAGTGCGCATCGTGACCGAGACGCGCATGCGATTCAATCCGACGCTCGAGAGTGTGAACCTCTTCGTTCCCGGGCTGATTGCGCTCGTCCTCGTGCTCGTCTCGGCGCTAATGACGGCGATATCGCTGTCGCGCGAGAAGGAGCGCGGCACGATGGAAGTGCTGCTGGTCTCTCCGCTCCGGCCACAGCAGATCATCGTCGGAAAAGTCCTCCCATATCTGGCGCTGGCGTTTGCGAACGTGCTCACCGCACTCCTCGCGGCGTGGGCTGTGTTTCATGTTCCCTTTCGCGGGAGTGTGGTCCTTCTCCTCGCCGAGAGCATTCTCTACACACTCGTGTCGCTCGCGCTCGGGGTTCTCGTTGCCGCGCGCACTTCGTCGCAGCGCGCCGCGATGCTGACGGCGGCGCTGGTGACGATGCTGCCAAACGCACTGTTGTCGGGGATGATCTTTCCGATTGCGAGCATGCCAACCTGGCTCGTCCCATTTACATACATCGCTCCGGCGCGCTGGTTCATCGTGATCGCGCGCGGGATCATGCTGAAGGGGGTGGGGCTCACGATTCTGTGGCGTGAGACGCTGATGCTGTCGTTGATGGCGACGCTACTCCTCGCGGCGGCGATGCGAAGCTTCAAGCCGCGGCTCGAGTAGCAGTGCAAACCCTTCGATATCTGCTCCGCAAGGAGTTTCTGCAGATCTTTCGCGACCGCTTCATGGTAGCGCAGCTAATGCTCATGCCGATCATCCAGCTTCTCCTGCTCGGTAATGCCGCAACGTTCGAGGTCAAGACTGCGCGGATGTACGTCGTGGACCGGGATCACAGCGAGACGTCGCGCGGTCTGGTTGACAGGCTGCAGGCGTCGCGTCGGTTCGTCGCGGTCGGCTCGTCGCCATCGACCGATGTCGGCGACCAGTGGATGCTCGAGCGCAAGACGGACGTGATTCTGGGCATTCCCTCTGATTTCGAGCGCGACATCGTGCGCACCCGGACCGCCAAGGTGCAGCTGGTGTTGAACGCCGAGGACGGTGTAGCCGCGGGAGTGACGCAGTCGTACGCGGCGCAGATCATTGGAGCGTACGCGAACGAGCTCGAGGCTGAGTTGACCCCGATGGTGAGTACCGCGGCACGAGGGAGCGGGGCCGGCGCTCCCACCTCCGCGGGTGCTCGACCCATCGAGGTCCGCGCGCGCGGATGGTACAATCCCGATCTCAACTACCGGGACTACATGGTCCCCGGGATTCTCGTCCAGCTCGTGACGTTAGTCGGCACGCTGATGACGGCGATGAACATCGTCCGGGAGAAGGAGCTGGGGACGCTCGATCAGCTGAGCGTGACGCCGCTCTCCCAGAGCGTTTTCATGGCGGCCAAGCTGATTCCCTTCTGGATCATCGCGCTCGTCGAGCTCACGCTCGGATTGCTGGTGGCGCGGTTCGTTTTTCACATCCCCATGCTCGGCAGCATTCCGCTCGTCTTCGCCGCCGCGGCGATCTACCTGCTCGCGGCCCTCGGCATCGGGCTTTTCGTCTCGACACTGGTGGACACGCAACAGCAGGCGATGTTCGTGACGTTCTTCATCATCATGATCTATCTGCTGATGAGCGGACTGTTCACGCCGATCCGCTCGATGCCCACCTGGGCGCAGTGGATGGCGCAGCTGAATCCGATGAAGCACTTCATAGAGATCATGCGCGCGGTGCTGCTCAAGGGGGCGACGGCTCGGGATATTCTGCAGCCGATCGGGATTCTGGCTTTGTTTGGGACCGTGGTGCTGACGCTGGCTGTCCGGCAGTACGGGCGAAGGGTTGGGTAGAGACAAATGCGACTGAACGGGATCCGAGATGTCAGAGGCATAGATCTCAGTCGATAGTCACTGCGCTCTGACCGAATCCGCGCGTAATCCGAGTACAACCGACCGCCTGTGCCATAACGCCACTCGGATACGTCGCAGCGTTGTTACCAAAACCTGGTATCTACGCTTCTGAGATCTCG
>PKVB01000152.1:0-244 GCA_003131365.1 Gemmatimonadota bacterium
GTTGGAAACTCCGGCCCTGCAAGATTGTGGAAAAAAATCTGGGGCAAGTATACGACCGTTAGTCGATAAGTACCATAGGCAAAGACGAACGTGAGTGAAAAATAGTACAACCTCTGTCAAGCGAGTTATCCACACGCGCTCTGAGGTCCGCAGCTTTATGATTTTCTCATAGCGCGCGAGTCGGACGGCGCGCTTCGAAAGGCATCTCTGAGTGCGGTCGGGGAGGGTGTCCTCTTCGGCTCCG
>PKVB01000152.1:267-12448 GCA_003131365.1 Gemmatimonadota bacterium
ACCTCCCTGCACAGTCTCGTCCCTGCGCGCGCCTTCGACGAGCGCCCTTTCGATTAACTGTAACAGCGGGGGCGGTGCGCGGCGCGTGGTCATCTCGCGCCGGGATTGTCCTTGTTTCCCGGGGCGGACGGGCGGCGCGGAGCGCCGCGCGCGCAAGCGCGCGCGTAGTCGATTGTGAGTGGTCTGGTGGAGGATTTCTTCTATCTCCGCCACGATGTGCGCGGGGACTCGGGCGCAGTACCGAGCCTCGTGGGAAGGAGGGCGGGGTGTCCTCATAGGCGACGACCCACGAGCGACAATCGGTGCGGTGACGCTCTCTGAGCGACTGATGCTTAGTCTCGCACCCATCCGATCGGACCACTAACGAGCGAGAGACCGGAGCCGAAGAGGATACCCCGCCCGACGACCGGCGACCAAATTGAGTACCGCGCCTGAGCAAGGCGCCACAACGAACAGCTGGAGTCTAGAAGAAATCCTCTAGCCAGACTTTGATCCGCTTGGTGAAACGGTCCACGCCCGCGCCCGCCAGCGCCCTGTGCCTGCCACTCGGGGGCGCGAAGCCCGCGGCCGAGCGATGAGCCCCGTAGAGTGCTAGACCGACCACGGTGGCGAACCGCGGGGCATCCACGGAGTCGCTCAACCCGCTGATGTTCTCCGCGGGAGAGCCGATCCTGACGCCGGTGCCGAAGACGTCCGCAGCGAGTTCCGCGACGCCCTGCATCGCTGCTGCGCCACCCGTGATCACCACACCCCCATTCATTCGCTGCGCAAAGCCTGCTCGCTCGATCTCGCTCAGCACGAGATTGAAGATCTCGTCCATGCGCTGGTGGATGATGTGCGCCAGAACCTCGCGCGGAACGTGCCGGTCACCCTGAGCGACAGTGCTCGGCAGCTGAATCACGTCTGTTGGATCAACCAGGGGCTCGTACGCGCAGCCGTATTTCTCCTTCAGCCGCTCGGCGTCCGCCTGCGTGACGCCGATTCCCTGCACGATGTCGCTGGTGACGTTGTTGCCACCGTAATTGACCGTGCCCAGGTGCCGAATCTTTCCCTCGTGGAAGACCGCGATGTCGGTCGTCCCCGCACCCATCTCCACCAGCGCGACGCCGAGCTCCTTTTCGTCTTCGGTGAGCACGCTGAGTGAGCTGGCGAGGGGCTCGAGCACCAGCTCGCGAACGTGGTAGCCCGCCCTTTCGACTGATTTGCGGAGATTCATCGCCGGCGACGCGCCAATCGTTACGAGATACATCTCGGTCTCGAGGCGGGTGCCGATCATGCCGATGGGATCGCGAATGCCCTGATTCTTGTCGACGGAATATTCCTGCGGAATCGCGTGCAGCAGCTCGCGGTCCTGCGGCACCGGCTGCGCGCGGGCCACGTCGTTGGCGCGATCGACATCGGCCTTCGATATCTCGTCGCCGTTCACGGCCACGATTCCCTTGCTGATCATCGCCCGCACGTGCTCGCCGGCGATCCCGGCGTAGATGGTGTCGATCTTGATGCCCGACATCCTTTCCGCATCTTCGATCGCTTTCTTGATGGACTTGGTCGTCTCCTCGATATCGGATACGACGCCGCGCCGGAGGCCGGTCGTGCGTGCCTGCCCCACTCCAAGGATTTTGAGGCTCGGCTCGCTCCTGTCACCACCGCCGACCGCCTGGGCGATCAGAGCAGTCGTCTTCGAGGAACCGATATCCAGGCCAGCGATGATGCGTTCGGGATTCATTGAAGCCTTGCGATGACTTGATCGCGATAACGTAAATCGAGCTCACCAACTTGTACCTGTCGGCGAGCGAGATCGGTTTCAACCGGAAAGATATCGGCCAAACGCTCTACTGACAGTCCTACCGGAACGCGCACGCGCAACGTTCGACTTTGCGGCGCCGCGACGCCCGCGACACGCGCGCCACTGGACAGCGTGAGCAGAATTTCATCCCGGCCCGTTCGCCTCACTTCTTCAATGCGCGCGAACACCCGCGGCTCCGCCGCGCGAATGGCTCCCACGAACTTAAGAAGAACGGGATCGGTTGTCGCAACAATTGGAAGGTCGAGATTCATCCGCGCCGGGTCGATCGGGAGCTGCTTGCCGAGGGAATCGTACGGGAGCAGTCCGGCCGAGGTTTGTACCAACGCGACGGGAAGGTTTTCCCGTATCGTCACCACGAGCGTTCCCGGCATCCGCCGCGTGATTCTGACGTCGGACACCTGCGGATGGCGCATGACACGCTGCCTGTAGGGCTCGAGATCGTCCCACAACGACGCGACCGTATCGATCCGGAGGCGCGAAATGACTTCGTTCGGCTGGATATACCGGACACCTCTGATCTCGACGGCACGCACCCGGAAGAAAGCCATCTGCCGCGCGGCGGCGCGTGCCCCCCATGCGGCAGCCATGATCACCCCGATGAGGAGCAGCGCTCCGAGTATTTTCCAGCCCGGCCTGCCGAGCCGCTCCTGAGAAATCATTTCCGGCCTTCGGGAGAAATCATTTCCGGCCCTCGGGGCGCGACTTGGCCTCGGGCGTCGTGGCCCGCGCTTCCAGGCGTGACTTGAGCTCGGGTCCCGTGCGCGTGATGTCCCCGGCGCCGATCGTAATCACGACATCTCCATCGAGCACGAAGCTCGTGAGCGCATCGGCGAGCTCTGAGCGCGCTCCCTGCCACGTGACCGCGCGCCCTGCTCGCTTCATCGAAGACGCCACCAGATCAGACGTGATTCCGGGGATCGGCTGCTCGCGAGCTGGATATATCTCAGCCAGGAAAACGCAGTCCGCCCCGCAGAGAGCCTCCCCGAACGCGTCGGAGAAATCCCGCGTGCGCGAGAAGAGGTGGGGTTGAAACGCCACCACGATGCGTCGGCCCGGGTAGGACGCGCGCGCGGCCTGGAGCGTCGCCGCGATCTCGGTCGGGTGGTGCGCGTAGTCGTCGACGATCGTCACTCCCGTGATATCGAAAAGATGCTGAAAGCGGCGATCCACTCCTCTGAACTGGACAAGTCCCTCGCGCATGGCGTCGAGCGTGACACCCAGCGAATGTCCGGCTCCGATCGCGGCGAGCGCGTTCTGTACGTTGTGAAAGCCCGGGACGCGCAGAGCGACATCGCCCAGGCGCCGACCGTCGTACGTGACAGAGAAAGTCGTCGAATGGCCGTCGGTCCTGACACCGCTCGCGAGAAGACGCGCGTCGCGGGATTTGATGCCGTAGCGAATGACTTCCGCGCTCGACGGAAGGTCCAGCGACCTCGCCCCCGCGTCATCATCGCACAAGACAATCGCGGCCGCGTCGCGCACGAATCGCGAGAACGTCGTCCTGATGTCCTCGAGGTCGCGATAGATGTCGAGGTGATCGGCCTCCACGTTGGTCACCACGGCGACATTCGGCGACAGCGAGAGAAAGGAGCGGTCGTATTCGTCTGCTTCGACGACGAACAGCTCGTCCGACTCGTAGTGAAGGTTTCCTTTCCACTCGGCGACGCGTCCACCCGCAATCCCGGTTGGCCTGAGACCGGCGGCCGCGAGCGCGGCGGTCGTCATCACGGTCGTTGTCGTCTTTCCATGCGTGCCGGCGACTCCTACAACTCGTCCGCCCGCAACGGCCAATCCAAGCGCCTCTGCTCGCCTGGTGATTGGAATTCCGAGCTCGCGCGCGCGCGCGAGCTCGGGATGAGCCCTGGACATCGCCGACGTGACGACCAGCTCGCGCGCGCCCTCGACGTGGTCGGGGCTATGTCCCTTTGCGACGCTGATTCCGAGCGCCTCTAGATCGTCCGTCGCGCCCGGATTGGCGTCGCAGCCCGTCACCGGAACTCCACGCCGAGCAAGCAGCTCGGCGAGCGCGCGCATTCCGGCGCCGGCGATCCCGACGAAATGAACCGGGCGCTGGTCGGAGCTATCCGTTGAAGTCATCAGCGTTGTTGGGCGGCAATCCGACTCGCGTCAGCGCCGCTTCTGCCGGTTCTCGACGAGACGAAGTACGTGTTGGGCGATGTCCGCCGCCGCGGTAGGCCTGGCGCGATCGAGAGCCTTCGCCCGCATCGTCGCAAGCTTCGCTGGATTCGACAGCATTGATTCAACTGTGCTGGAGAGCGCATCAACGGTGAGGTCCGACTGCCGGATCATCTCCGCCGCGCCGGACGCGGCCAGGGCTTTGGCGTTGGCGGTCTGATGGTCTGCCGCGGCGGTCGGGAGCGGGACCACGATTGCGGGAATTCCCCACGCGCACAGCTCCGCCGTCGCCATTGCGCCCGCCCGCGTAAGCGCGAAGTCCGCGGCGCGATACGCCTCCGAGATGGGCGCGATGTACGCTCTGACTTTGACGCGCGCGCTCTCGTAGCGAGCGAGCTCGTCATAGTTTGCCTTGCCCGTCGCCCAGATCACGAACAGATCCGGAGGAAGGCCCTGGTCGATCCATCCGGCGACAACGTCATTTATCGCCTTTGATCCCTGACTTCCGCCGTAGACCAGCAGCACACTTCCGCCCAACGTCGAGAATCCCCATTTGATCCGCGCTGGCGCCTTTTCGAACGCATCGGCGGGCGGCGGTTCGATGGGATTTCCGGAGTCGAACACCTCGGTCTTCTTCGACGGGCTGATGTGACTGCGCGACTCGGGAAATCCCAGGTGCACCTGCGCGGCGAAGCGGCTGAAGAAGCGCGTAGTGATGCCGGGAAACGTATTCTGCTCCTGAAGCACGATTGGAATGTCGTGCGCCGCAGCGTAGGCGAGCGCCAACCCCGATGCGTATCCGCCGGTTGCGACCACGCAGGCGGGAGGCTCGCTGCGAACTTCGCCCGCGATCATTCGCCAGGCGCTCATCGCGCCACGGATCGTCTTCCAGTTCTCCCAAGGGCGCGATCGGTAGAGCGGGTGCAGGTCCAGCAGCTCGAAGGCCCATCCGACCTGGGGCAGCACGTCACGCTCGATCCCGCGCCGCGCTCCGATGAAGAAGGGCTCGACCCGAGGGTCAGCTTTTTTCAGCGCGCGCGCGATCGCGAGCCCCGGGTAGAGGTGTCCACCCGTACCGCCACCCGCGAAGATGATCCTCATCTGGCTGGCAGCGCGCGAAGAGCGAGTGGATCCGTCGCCGCTGCTTCGCCAAATACCCTTTCACGAGAACTGCCGATGTTGACGAGGATGCCGGTCATGAGAAGAGAGAGTACCAGATTCGAGCGGCCGTAGGAGATGAACGGAAGCGTCAATCCGGTAGTCGGAAGCAATCCCGTTGCCACACCGATATGAAGATACGCGGTCAGCACCATTGTCACCGTCAAGCCCACCGCCACCAGCTGGAGGAAGGGTGTCCGCGCCTTGCGGGCGATTCTGAACCCGAGGGCCGCGTACAGCGCGAAGGCCAGCACGAGAAGCGCGAGCCCGACGAAACCCCATTCCTCTCCAATGTGTCCGGCGATGAAGTCGTCGTAGCCGAACGGGAGAAATCCGTACTGCTGGCGCCCCTTTCCGAACCCGACGCCAAAGATCTGCCCCGACCCAACTGCTATCAGCGACTGCCGGAGCTGATAGTTCACCTCGAGTGGGGCCGCGCCCGGATCGAAGAACGCAGACATGCGGAGCAGAACGTAGTTCAGCCGCTCGACCTTCACGTACAGGAGCGGGATCAGCATCACGCCCAGCGCGACGAAGTGTCCGATGCGGACACCGCCGGCGAAGAGAATGATCCCCATCATGAGCGTGAACATCATCGCGGTCGAGACATCGGGCTCCAGCATCACCAGGATGTCCAGCGCTCCAATCACCACGAGAAATGGCAGGATGCCTTTGGTGAGCCGCCTCAGCGCCGGCCCTTTTTTTATCACCAGCATCGACGTCCAGAGGACCACGGCGAGCTTGGCCAGCTCCGACGGTTGGAGAGAGCCGCCGAACAGGTATCTGCGTGAGCCGTGAACGCGCGGGGCAATCTTCGCCGTGAACGGGAGGATCACGATCACCAGCAGCACGAGCGAGAGTATCATGATGGGCCAGGCCCATTTTTCCCAGACTTCCGCATCCATCTTGGCGGCGGTGGCGAAGAGCGCGACACCGATGGCCATCCCCAGCACCTGCCGGATGAGAAGGTGCGCTTGCCCGTAACCCGCCTGCATCTCAACGATGGCGCTGGCGCTGTAAACGGTCGCCAGGCCGAACGCCAACAGAATGCCGGTGAGTATGACGAGAGCGCGGGCCTCGAAGCCCATGTGCCAGCGGTGCACCAGACTCGCCGATGCTTCCATTACACTTCCTTCGCCGCCAGCGCCCTGAAGCGCTCGCCTCTTTCCTCGTAATTCGAGAACATGTCGTAGCTCGAGCACGCCGGCGAAAGCAGCACCGCCTCGCCCGCGCTTGCTGCCGCCCGCGCGGCCTGCATGACCTCGTCGAAATCGTCGCCAAGCCGCACGACGTCCACCACCGGCCGAAGATCGGTCGCGATGATCGTCGCCGCCTCTCCATAGGCGATCACTTTCTTCACTTTCCTGCGCACTGCGTCCGCCAGAGATGTATAGGTTTCGCCTTTGTGCCTGCCCCCAAGCAGTAGGACGGTCGGACGCTCCATACCGTCAATTGCGACTGCTGTCGAGCTGACGTTGGTTGCCTTGGAATCATTGATCCACTGCACACCGCCGAATTCGCCGACCAGCTCGAGCCGGTGCGGTAAGGAGCGAAACGTCGTTAGTGCCTTGGCGATTCCCTTTCTTGCTTTCTGTGTCTGGTTGGAACGGTCGGCGACCATCACCGCCAGCGACGCCGCCAGCGCGTTCCCAACGTTGTGCTGGCCGAGGAGCGGAAGATCCCGGCGCGCCAGAAGCGGCGTTCCCAGCACCACCAACTGCCCAGTACGTGGGTCAAGTGATGCCTGTGCCTTCTTCGAGACGGAGAACGGGTATGTGTGGCCGGCAACGTCGCGCACCATGCGAGTAACGCCCTTGTCGTCCTTGTTCACGACCCAGACCGACTCGGCATCGGCATTGGCGAAGATGCGCGCCTTGTCCGCGTAATACTCGTCGACGCTCGAATACCGGTCCAGGTGATCGGGACTCAGGTTCGTGAGCACCCCAACCGCCGGCTTTAAGCCCGGCGTATCGTGAAGCTGGAACGACGACATTTCGAGCGAAATCCATTTCGGCTGCTGCTCGCGGGCCGCGATCTCGGAGAGTGGCGTTCCGATGTTGCCCGCCTCGACTGCTTCGATGTCGAGCCCACGCAGAAGGTGCGCAATGAGCGCGGTGGTGGTCGTTTTGCCGTTCGTGCCGGTGATTGCGATAATGCGCGGCCCGGCGAGGAAGTTGAGCGCGACTTCGACTTCGCTCGCGATCGGGACGCCGTTCTCCCGCGCGAACTCCAGAGGCCGCGCCGAAGGCAGGACGCCCGGGCTGGTGACGACGAGCGCCGCGCGCCCGATGCGCTCCATATGGTGGCGGCCCACATCAACCGTAGCGCCCAGCGCGCGCAACTCCTCCGCGACCCGTCCGGTCTCGGGCGAAGAAGCGACGTCCGATGCGTAAACGTTGTAGCCGTGCTTTCGCAGGAGCTTCGCCACGGCACGACCGCTCCGGGCGAGGCCGATTACGGCGATCTCGCCCTCGCGCGGCACGAGCTCGCGCGGACTCATCGCAGCTTCAGCGTGCTCAGGGCAATGAAGGCGGCCAACACTCCGAGAATCCAGAATCGCACTACGACCTGAGCTTCATCCCAACCCTTCACCTCGAAGTGGTGATGCAGCGGGGCCCGCTTGAATACCCGGTGCTCCCGCGCGTACTCGATTCCGTATCGTCGCTTGCGGTACTTGAACACGAACCGCTGAATGATCACCGACACCATCTCGGCCACGAACACGGCGCCGACGAGGACCAGGAGAAATTCGGACTTGAGGAGAATCGCGACCGACGCGAGAGCGCCGCCGAGGGCGAGCGACCCGGTGTCGCCCATGAAAACTTCAGCCGGATGTGTGTTGTACCAAAGAAATCCTATGCACGCTCCCATCAGGGCCGCGCAAAACACGGTCAGCTCGCCGGACCCTCGCAGGAAATAGACGTGCAGGTACTGGCTCGCATCGACGCGTCCCACCACGTACGCGTAGAACGCAAACGTCAGAGCGGCGATCGCGGTAAGGCCTGCCGCGAGTCCGTCCAGCCCGTCCGTAACGTTGACGGCGTTGCTCGTTCCGGTCATCACGAACGTCACGAACAGCACGTACAGCCATCCCATTCCCGCGGTGAGCGGTACGATCAGTATGTATTTGTAGAACGGCAGCGTCGTCGACGCGCCGGGAAGGTTCGAAAGAGGGTGCTTCCACAGGTAGTAGCCGACGGCAAACCCGAGCGTCACCTGGCCCACGAGCTTGTATTTCTCGACAAGCCCCGTGTTTTTCTTTCCGGCGAGCTTCTGTTTGAGCTTGAGGTAGTCATCCAGGAAGCCGATGACGCCCATCCACGCCATGCAGATCATCGCAATCAGCACGTAACGGTTGTCGAGACGCGCCCAGAGCAGCGTGCTGATGAGCGTCGCTCCGAGGATGATCAGGCCGCCCATCGTCGGAGTTCTGCCCTTCTGCTGGTGAGCGTCGGGCGTTCCCTCGCGTATGACCTGGTGCAGCCGCATGCGGCGCAGCCTGCGCATGATTCCGGGGCCGACGACCCAGGTGATAAGGATCGCGCTCACCGCCGCGCCAGCCGCGCGAAAGGTTATCCACTGGAACAGTCGCAGAAACCCGAAGTGCGGCAGTCCTACGAATGGAACGAGCAGATAATTCAGCACTATGCGGTGGCCCAGGTAGTTAGATGTGGAACAAGACGCTCGAGCTGCACACCCCGTGATGCCTTGAGCAAGATGATCGCGTTGCGCTGCAGCCTGGCCTGGAGCTGCGGCCAGAGATCTTCGACATCGGGCGCAGTAATCACTCGCTCGCGCTCGTTCTGCTTCTCGAGCGCCGGCGCGAACTCGCCGATTCCGGCCACTATGTCCGCGCCAGATGCCAACGCGAGGCCCGCAATGTCGGCGTGGCATTGCTCCGACGCCGCCCCAAGCTCTCGCATCGTACCAAGGACGATTACCCTCTGCCGTCCGCTACCTGTGCCTTTCAACAGCTCGATCGCCGCCCGGGTGGAACCGGGGTTTGCGTTGTAGGCGTCGTTGATCAGCGTGACGTCGCCGACTTGCTCCCACGCCGAGCGCATCTTCGGCTGCGGCATCGCGGCGATTCCAGCGGCCGCATCCTCGTAGCTCACACCACACTCGCGGGCGACGGCAAGCGCCAGCATCGCGTTTCTGAGATTGTGGAGGCCACGCACGGGCGGCCTCACCGTCACACCCGCGATCTCGATCACGCCGAGTCCATCGGGTCCGATCTCCCAGCGATCGGGCTTCAGGTCGGCATTGTTGTCGAGGCCCGCGACGACGACGCGCTTCGCTTTCGCGCGCGCGGCTTCCGCAATCTCGGGCTGGGCAGAAGGCGCGATCCCAACGCCTGTGCCTTCGTAGACGGCGGCCTCCTCGCGCAGCACACCCGCGAGATCACCCAGGCCTTCCAGATGCTCCTCGGCGATGGACGTGACCAGCGCGATGTCGGGCACGGCGATGTCTCTGAGAATCGCGACCTCGCCCGGCAGGCTGGTGCCAAGCTCGATCACCGCCACCTCGGCTTCGGGTGGGAGTGCGAGCAGCGTGAGCGGCACTCCGATCCGGTTGTTGAGGTTGCCGGTCGTCGCATGAACGATGTAGGAGCGGCCGAGCGCCGCTCTCAGGAGATCCTTTGTGCTCGTCTTGCCGTTGCTGCCCGCCACGCCGATGATCGTCTTCCCCCACGCCCGGCGCCAATAGTGCGCAAGCGCGCCGAGCGCGACGAGGGTATCCCGGACTTCAAAGATGGGAACGCCAAGCGTGTCGAGTTTGGGCGCGCGCGAAACCACAAGCGCTGACGCTCCGTCCCGAACCGCATCGCGCAGATAGTCGTGACCGTCGAAGCGCTCGCCGAGGAGAGCAACGAAGACGTTCCCCTTGCCGATCTTGCGCGTGTCGGTCGTGATCCCGCTCAGCTCGGCGGGGCCGTGCGGCAATTTGCCGACAGCCTGATCCGCTAGCGCCGCGGCAATTCGATCCAGCGTCCAGAACCCTGTGCTCAAGCGTGACTCCCCGTCATCTCTCTCACGATTTCCTTTTCGTCGAATGGATATGAAGTCGTTCCGCGAATCTGATAGGNNAGGTCTCGTGCCCCTTCCCAGCGAGCAGGACGATGTCGGCGTCCTCGGCGAGTTCGATCGCGCGCCGTATCGCGCTCAGCCGGTTGGTGACGCGCTGATGCTTCGAGCTGCGCATTCCGGCTTCAATATCGTCGATGATCGCGTCGGGGTCCTCGGTTCGCGGGTTGTCGCTCGTAACGATTGCGCAATCAGCGTCGCGCTCCGCGATCTTGCCCATCAGCGGCCGCTTTCCCTTGTCGCGGTCGCCGCCGCATCCGAACACCACGATCAGCTTGCCGCGCGTGAAGGCGCGTGCGGTCTTGAGGCTGCGCTCGAGCGCATCGGGCGTATGCGCGTAATCCCGGAGCACGGTCGGCCGCGTAGATATGATCTCGAGCCTGCCCGCGACCTGCGGGACGGTCCCGAGGCGGCTAGCGATCGCCGCTGGTGTTTGTCCAAGAGCGAATGCGGTGGCGGCGGCCGCGAGCGCGTTCTCGACGTTGATGTCGCCGATCAGGGGCAGCGAGACACCGGCAGATCCGCGGGGTGTGGCGAGGCGCCACTCGCTTCCTTCTGATGTGTAGCGAATGTCCTGCGCGCGAACGTCCGCTGGCCCGCGCGCCGCGAACGTAAGGGGGCGCGAGCGCGGCTTGAGCGATTGCCATTCCTGAGCATCCGCGTTGATGACCGCGGTGCCTTGGGGCTTCAGGTAATCCAGCAAGCGCGCCTTCGCCTCCAGGTATTTCTCCATCGTTCCATGATAATCGAGATGATCGCGCGTGAGGTTGGTGAAAACCGTGACATCGAATTCGAGACCGTCAACCCGCCGCTGGTCGAGACTGTGCGATGACACCTCCATCGCGACCGTTCGCACGCCGCGATCAGCCAGCTCGCGCAGTATCCTTTGCAGCTCAACCGGACCAGGCGTCGTGAGGCCGCTTCCGCCCGGCAGAACTTCGCCTTCGCTGCCGACCAGCACGCCCAGCGTTCCAATCGACGCGCTCGAGCCATCACTGTCGTCGAAGAGGTGGCGCATGATGGAAGTCGTCGTCGTCTTTCCGTTGGTGCCGGTGACGCCGAGCAGTCTCAAGTTGCGGGCCGGATCTCCGTAAGCGGTTGCCGATGCGAGCGCCGCGGCCCGCCGTCCCTCCCGCACAATGAGCGACGGCAGCGTGGTTCGGGATGGATCCTCGACCATGGCAATGGCCGCTCCACGCCCCGAAGCCGCATCGAGAAAATCGTGGCCGTCGCTAGTGCAGCCTTTGACAGCGATGAAGAGATCCCCACGGGCCACCTTGCGGCTGTCGTCGGAGATTCCGCTCGCGTACTCCGGAATCTCACCCCTGACGCCGACCAGCAAACCGCGCTCGGCCAGCGCGGTTTTTATTGCCTGGACGCTCACTTTCATTCGAGTGGGCGGCTAAGCTGAACGAGTGTGCCTGGCGCCGCGATGGTTCCGGCCGCGGGTAATGTTCCCCCTGAGGATGCGGCAAGGAGTTTCACACGGAACCCGGCGTGATGGAGCGCGCGCACGGCTTCGCGAACGGAGAGACCTCGCACATCGGGAACGGCCCGGGGGGCAATCGCAGCCGGAGCGGATTTGAGAGAGCTTGGCAGCTCGATCACGTACGAGGCGGTGCCTTCGCTCGCGTCGTGCTCCGTCATGTTTCTGTTCGGGTCATACGAGTCCGGCGCTGGCCGCTCTGGCCCATCCGCGTCGGTGCGGCGCGAAAATCTCGTCTCCGCGACCGAAGTCGTGCCGGCCGTGCCGTTGTGCCCCGCCCGCGGGATGGCGGTTTTCTCCGACGCGGCCAGATCTTCGCGATTGAGCGCCGCATCGCGCGCCGCAAGCGCGGCACGCAGCACGATCTGCGTCACAGGCGCCGCGATGTCACCGCCCGCGTAGTGTCCGCCCCGCGGATTGTCGAGCTTGACCAGGACGACGTATTGCGGATCGTTCCCGGGAAAGAGACCGACGAACGAAGCCGTATAGTTTCCGGCGACGTAGCCCGCG
>PKVB01000030.1:0-1194 GCA_003131365.1 Gemmatimonadota bacterium
GCCGAGAAGGAACGGCGGGGGCAGGATGGAGAGATTGGCGATGAACTCCGGCTGGAGCCCATGGGTGAGTCCGAGGATGATCGAGAAGATCATCGTGGTGGCACCAACGACAGCGGTGCCGATGAGAACCGGTTTGGCCGTCGCCTTGAATGTGTTGCCGGCTCCGTCATTCTCCTCGAGCAGATCCTTCGNNAATCGACCGCGATGGTGACCGGGCCCATTCCCAGGAATCCGAAGGCAACAAGACCAAACGCGAACACTGCTGGGGCGATCATCAGCGTGCCAAAGCCGGTGGTGCTGACGAGGAAGCCGATCGCCATCAGAGACATGATCGCCATGCCGATCCAGTACGCGCTGAAGTTTCCCGCCACGAGTCCGGACAGAATGTTGAGCGACGCTCCGCCCTCTTGCGACGACGTCACGATTTCCCTGACGTGACGCGAGTCCACCGAGGTGAACACCTTCACGAGCTCAGGAATGATCGCTCCAGCCAGCGTGCCGCACGTAATCACGGTCGAGAGCTTCCACCAGAGTGAGCCATCGCCGAGATCGGGCAGCAGCATGTAGGAGACGAGATAAGTGAGCGCAACGGAGAGCAGCGACGTCAGCCACACGAGCGAGGTCAGCGGCGACTCGTAGTTCATTTCGTCGGCGCTGGCGTATCTCGCTCTCGCGACCGCTTCATTGATCAGGTAGGAGAGTCCGCTCGCCACCACCATCATGATTCGCATCACGAAGATCCACACCAGCAGCTGCACCTGCACCGACGGCTCGCGCACGGCGAGGACGATGAAGGAGATGAGCGCGACGCCGGTCACGCCATAGGTCTCGAACCCGTCGGCGCTCGGGCCGACTGAGTCTCCGGCGTTGTCGCCGGTACAATCCGCGATCACACCCGGGTTCCGCGGGTCGTCTTCCTTCACGTTGAAGACGATCTTCATCANNCGATCTTGGTGAAGATTCCGCCCGCGATGCGCAGCGCCGCCGCGCCTAGCGACTCACCGATCGCGAACCCGATGAAGCACGGGCCCGCATAGTCGCCGGGAATGAAGAGCAGAATTATCGCAACCTTTAATGGCGCCAGATGACTCAGGAATCCGAAGTACAGCAGGATCACGAAGCCGATGAAAATCTCGAGGATGAGAATGAACTTCCCCTGCGTGATCAGGTACGTCTTGCACGTCTCGTAGATCA
>PKVB01000030.1:1232-4683 GCA_003131365.1 Gemmatimonadota bacterium
CGCCGCGATTGCGCTGTCGGTGCGATTCGCTCCCACACCCTGCGCGAACATGCCCGGCGCGAACACCGCCAGCAGCGACATAGCGAGAACAAGGGTACCAACAACTCCCGCAAACTTCCGATTCATTCTGAATTCTCCGAGGGTGAATAGCGGCCGGCTCGGGCAGAGCCGGCGTTCGTGCTCAGCGTGCGGGCGCGGATTCCACTTTGCGCCAGATGAAATAGACGGGAACGCCGAGCAGTACGATCGCGAGGCCGAAAAGAGCCTGGGTTCGCGTCTGGTCCGCGATCAGCAGAATCACAGCGATTGCCGATGCGAGAATGATGTACAGTGCGGGCAAAACAGGGTAGCCAACAACCCTATAAGGACGTTCGGCGTCCGGAAGCAGCTTGCGGAGCCTGAATAGGCCAACCGTCGTCAGCGCGTAGAAGATCAAAGCGGCAAAAATGACGTAGTTGAGCAGCTGCCCGTACGTCCCGCTGAGACAGAGCAGACTTGTCCAGACCGACTGCGCAATCAATGCCGCCGCGGGGACGTTGTGGCGATTCAATGTGCCCGCTTTCGCGAAGAACAATTTGTCCCGCGCCATCGCGTAGTAGACGCGCGCACCCGAGAGNNGAAGGTCGAGATCAGGATCGCCGCCGCCATGATCGACGCGCCCACTGCGCCGAAAATTGTTTCGACAACAGCGCTCGCCACCCGGTCCTGCGTGGCGTACTGAATCCCGCGCTCCATCGCCGTGGCGCCGTTCGCCACTCCGTGGAGTGGCAGCACGTTCAGGTAGGAGATGTTCGCGAGAAGATAGAGCAGGCAGACGAGTCCCGTCCCGTAGATGAGCGCGCGCGGGAGATTTCTCTGCGGCGAGTGAACCTCCGCCGCGGCGAATGTTACGTTGTTCCAGGCGTCACTCGCGAACAGGGAACCTACCAGTGCGGATCCGAATGCGATCACGAACGCCGGGACGAACGCAACCGGATTGAAGTTTCCGTTTGAGAAGTTCGCCGCGATGGCCTCCGAGTGACGGCCGATGGTGAGTCCGAGGAGGATGAGCGCGGCGAGGGCCCCGGTCTTCACGATGGTCAGCGTCGTCTGGACGATCTTGGCTTCCTTGACGCCGCGCAGATTGATCCAGGTCAGAACCCAGATGCTGATGACGGCGATCAGCCGCTGGGGCGACAATCCGAGCTGCACAGGAGCGCCGGACAGCGTGAAATCCAGTTGCGGGAACCACGAGTACCGGTCAGGCGTAATCGCCGGCCAGAGTACGCCGAGGAATTTTCCGAAGGCGACGGCGACAGCGGCAATGGTGCCGGTCTGGATCACTACGAAAAGGGTCCAGCCATAAAGAAAGCCCATGAGTTGACCCATGGACTCCCGGAGATNNCGGAGAAACACGTACTGGCCACCCGCTCGGGGATACATCGCCGCAAGCTCGCCATACGCAAGCGCGCCGAAGATCGTAACGACGCCGGAGGCGACCCACGCCATGAGCAGCCAGAAGGGCGAAATGACGGTCCGCGAGATCTCGGCCGAGACGATGAAGATGCCTGACCCGATCATCGAGCCCGCGACGAGCATCGTCGCGTCGGTGAGCGTCAGCGCCTTGACGAACTCGCGCGACGATGGAGTGTCGGCCGTGGGTGTCGTGCTTGTCAACGCTCTCCCTCAAGTGCTCGGTTGCTCGCCGGTGCGTTCCCCCTTGTACAGCGGGCAAAAGTTACCCGGGCAAGGCCCGGTTTGCTAGGGAAAGCGAGTGTTCGCGGTTCGTGTGCCGACTAGAGACAGCCCGTAACTCCCAGCCGCCCCGCCCACTGCTCTCAGCAGGTTGTCTTCCGTTGTGGTTAGAAGATAAAGTGCACGTCGACAGTATCTCTCATCGGGGTCCCGTCGGCGTGCACCCCCGGCCGAAAGCGCAACGAGCGCAGTACCTCCGACAGTCTCCGATTGTAGCCGCCATCCTTCGACGGATTGAACGCGATGAGCGTCGCGTTTCCCTTCTCGTCGACGTCGAACCAGGCGATCAGATGGTAGGGCTTTACTCTGTCCGGCGCCGGAAGCGGCGGGATGAACAGATCTCTGAGCGTCGGCGGATAATCCTTTCCGGGACCGCCACCTGTGCCCGGCCCGACGCTACTCCCCCGTCCGGTGCCGANNAAACAAAAGGACGTGTGCTCACTGCCGACGCCTGATCCGACGCCGCCGCCCGTTCCCGGACCCGCGCCCGTCGTTCCCGTGTTGCCGCCGCTCCCTTCACCTGTAGCTGTCGTCGTCACCGTACTGACCTGCGGCGGCGTTGGAATCACCGGAGACTCCACTTGTGGCCTCGGCTCTGGTGGTTTCACGGGCGGCACGGTGAGCGGCTTCGGCTTCGGCATCACCGTCGGATCCGATCTCACGCGCACGAACTCGAGATGCTCTTCGCGCGAGCCCGGACCATTGATTCCCCCGCCTCCTCCACCTGCCGGTCCGGGGCCGCCGCCCCCGACCGTTGCATCATGCGTGAAATCTGATGACCCGACGATGGGGGCGAGAATGAGAAAAAGGATCAGTGCGTGCACCAACAGCGACGCAATGATCCCTTTCCATTGTTTTTCCTTCCTGCGCTTTTGCTCGAAAGAAGGATAACGCGTGACTATTTCACATCCTTCGGCGTAGCGGCAATTACCTTGACGCCGGCACCCCGCGCCACATCCATCGCCATGATCACATCAGAGTACTTCACGGTCGGATCACCCTTCACGAAAATGATCTTGTCCGGCCTTGGATCGTAGATCTCCTTGAGCTTTTTCCCGAGCTCTTCCTTCGACACCGGCTGCGAATTGATCTTGAACGTGTTTCCGGGCAGCACCTCGAGCACTATCTGCGACGGCGGCGGACCGCTCTGATCCGGCTGTGGAGTCGGATCGGGCAGCTGCAGGTCGAGCGCCTTCCGCGACATCGGAATGACCATCATGAAGATGATCAACAGAACGAGCAGCACGTCGATCATCGGCGTGACGTTGATCTCGTTCGTCAGGCCGCTGCTGGGATTTCCTCCGGACATGGCCATTATTGCTTCCCTCCCGGCGGTGGAGCAGCCGGCGCATTGAAGAGATTGTCGGTCTGAACCGCGGAGACCGTACCCGGACGCTGATCCGTAATCATTCCCGTCACGCGGACGTCGTTGTGGGCCGCGATGTCCAGCGCGTCCAGGACCTTTCCGTACTGCAGATCCTTGTGCGCCTTGACGTAAAGAAGCTTGTCTTCCTGACGGTTCTCGAAGATAGCCTTCAATCTCTCTCCAAGCTCCGCATTCGGTATTGCTTTCTTGTTCAGGTAGTACTGTCCATTCGCATCAATGCCGAGGACCTGATCCTGATCTTCCTCGGGATGAGGCTTGAGATTGACACCGGTCGGCGGAATCGCCTGGAAACCGGCTGTAATCGCTGGGATGACGAGCATGAAGATGATC
>PKVB01000108.1 GCA_003131365.1 Gemmatimonadota bacterium
GTGCATAGCCCTCACCTCATGTGGGACGGTTCTGACACCAACCCAAGTTACGATCCTGCCTGAAGTGCCTCTGTCGTGAGTTGGAGGATTATTCAGAGGGAAACGGCTCCTTTTTGTAGGGGATAATCCGACATCATGCCCGATCGGGTAACGCACAACATCCTGGCCGAGATCGTGGAAATCGCGTCCGATGCGGTGGTCTGCATGGACGTCACTCAGCACATCACGTTTTTCAACAAGGGCGCTGAGGCCATCTTCGGCTGGACGCCGGAGGAGATCATCGGTCAGCGGATCGAGACGTTGATTCCGGAGCGATATCGGGGCAGCCATGCAAGTCAGGTCGAGGAGTTCGGCCGCTCCAAGGTGAGGGCGAGGGGAATGGGCGAGCGGCGTGAGATCGCCGGCGTCAGAAAAAACGGAGAGGAGTTTCCGGCCGAAGCTGCAATCTCACAAATCGGCCAGGGTGATGACATCGTCTTCACGGTGGCCTTGCGTGACGTGACAGTTCGGAGGCGCTTCGAACAGAGGCAGCAGTTCCTGGCTGAGGCGGGCGAGAAGCTGGCGTCTTCCTTCGGGTCATCGGAGACGTTGAATCAGGTCGCGCGGCTGGCAGTTCCGACCATGGCCGATGGCTGCATTCTGGAAAGCCGGGTCGGCAACGGGTTCCTGGCCGGCGCGGCAGCCCATGTTGATCCGGACATCGAAGAAATGCTCGATGAGATCAGCCCGGCCGGCGCGCGCATTCCGCCGAAGGGTCATCCGCTCACTGAGATTCTCAACAGCCCGTCGCCTGTGCTGTTGAAGTCCAACGCAGCGTCACGCCTCGTGGCAGCGAGCGCCAGTCCAGCGTATCTGAAGGCGATGAGGGCGATGAATCCTGAGAGCGCTCTGTTTCTTCCCCTCGTCGCGCGCGAGCAGCTAATCGGCGCTTTGACGCTCTTTCGCACGACGGGCAGCTTCGACCGAGACGATGTCGAATTCGCCGAGGATCTCGCCCGATTGGCGGCGCTCGCCCTCGACAACGCTCGCCTTCACGACACCGTGCGCGCGAGCTTGCGAGCCCGCGACGAAATGGTGGGAGTCGTTTCTCACGACCTGAGAAATCCGGTGGCCGCGGTGAAGATGTTGAGCCGTATGATGCTCCGCGCTCCGGAGATGAGTGAAACAGAGGCACGTGATAACATCGAGCTGATTGCGCAGGCGGCCGAGCAGATGGATGCGCTCATCCGGGACCTGCTCGATGTCAATCGTCTGGATGGCGGCAAGCTGGTGATCTCGCCGGTGCCGGTGGATCCGTTCGTCCTGCTCACGGATTCACTGCAAACCCTTCGACCCCTGGTCGAGGAGAAAGTCATAAGTCTCGATCTCCAGATCGAGGCATCGCTCCCGAAAGTCCTGGCGGATCGTGAGCGGATTCAGCAAGCGCTGTCCAATCTCGTGGGAAACGCGATCAAGTTTTCCCCCGCGGGATCGAAGATCGTGGTCGGCGCGCGGGGAGACGCGGACGACGTAATCATTTCGGTGCTGGACCGCGGCCAGGGAATCGCCGCCGAACACCTGCCAAGAGTATTCGATCGCTACTGGCAGTCCTCCCGCACGGACCGTCAGGGCGCGGGGCTGGGGCTCGCGATCGCAAAGGGCATCGTCGAGGCGCATGGGGGCCGGATCTGGATCGAGAGTAGGCCGGGCGAAGGCACGACGGCCTCGTTCAGTCTTCCGTTAGCCTGAGCGCCATCATCAGAGCCCGTCCGCCGCACTCCCGCGCTCGGCTCGAACATTCGCAAAGGTTAGGTTCGTCCCGGCGCGGCATGAGAAGGAACGATTTCGTTCACACCCGGGCGGAGGAGTCTCCAGAGTTGCCGCGTCCGGCGCTTCGGAACGCCCACACTGCGAGAAACGCAGCGCCAAACGCCGCCAAGCCCGAGACAGAGCGCGGCACGTACCACGCGCCGATCTGCATCGGAAGATCGAGCGCGAAACGCCATGCCTGCACGAGAGTCACGAAAGCGAAAACGATTGCGGAGGTGATGCAGTAGTTCCTGTTCATTGTCTCTCCGTCGTCAAGGGTCATTTCGTTGCACCGGTTTCATCTTCGCTTCCCTGCCGCGCACATCACTGACGGCAATCCGGAAAATCGTCTGCCGAAACGCAACCGGGTCGGTATCGGTGAGGGCGCCGGGCACGATCTTGCTCACCAGCTCCGCCGCTTTGGTCCACAACTCCTCGGCCCTTGGGCTGCCGAGCGGATGCATGATCCAGAAGCTTCCGTGAATCACGATGCTCCTCCAATCGAAGAGGTCGGTGACCTCATCCACCTCGAACGCGACCCACTGGTTGTGCTTGAGAGCGGCGATCTTGTCCCCCTCCGAAGTGCGTCCGTACAACCAGCCGCGCTCGTAGATGTAGTGGAGAGGCTGCATGTCGACGCGATCGTGGAGTGAGAAGGCGAGGCGGCCGACCCGATTGCGCAGCAGCATGGCTTCGATTTCATCGCGCGACAGCTCGCGGAAGGTGACATCTCCAGTCCGCGCCGCCCATATTCGCTCCATTTGCGGCCCATCCTTCGGCGGTGCCGTCTCTTTCCACGTGGTTTCGCCCACTGATCCTTTCGCGGCTGGCATGTCAAACTCCCGTTAGTGTTTCTGCAGCGGAGCTTCCTCGTGCACTTTCAGTCGCGGCGGATTGCTTCGGGTGGAAGACGAGTAGCGAGGTCGGCGATTTTCGCGTGACCTCATCGGCGACAGTTCCGAATACGAAGCGGCTCATTCCACCGATCCCGCTCGTGGCGAGGGCGATTAGATCGGCTCGCGTGCGTATCGAGAAGTCCAGAATGGCCATTGCGACATCNNCCTTGCTCACGGTGAGTCCTTTCTCGGTCAGATAACTCGCGGCGCGGGCGAGATAGGCGTCGGCCGCAGCAATGTCGTTGTCCCACCATGGTAGACCAGGCTGCATGATCTCCTTCTGCGAGTAGGTCAGCGGCGTGAGTATCTGGAGCAGGCTCACAGTCGAACGGAGCCGCGAAGCGAGCGCGGCTATTTCGGGCAGTATCTGCTCCGCCAGTGCCGAGCCATCGAGTGGAACGACGATTCGGCTGAATGTCTGCTCCGGAGTGGCGCCAATGAGCGAACCGGACGATCTCACCACCAGCACAGGAATGTTCGTATTGCGGATCAGGTAGTCCGTGACGCTGCCGATCGTGATCCTCTTGACGCCGCCGCGAGAGTGACTCGCCATCACTATCAGGTCTACGTTGAACTTCAAAGCGTAATCGCGGAGCCTGGGCGCAACGGGCCCGTCCTCGTACGCCGTCATGACCTTGATGTCACCCTGCGCGCGGCACTCGGTTCCGAGCGCCTCCAGCTTTCGTAAGCGCGCGAGGCGCTCATCCAGCAGGGTCTGTTCGGTTATCAGCAGCGGCGACTGGGGGATTGTCTCGACGACGAGGGGCGCCGCCTCCACTCGAACGAGACGGAGATCCGCA
>PKVB01000222.1:0-1034 GCA_003131365.1 Gemmatimonadota bacterium
GGAGTGTCCGCGCCGGCGAACAAGGACAACGGCGAGGCGCCCCCGCGGGCAGACTGATGCCCGGATCAATGCGAATTCAGCGCGCACTGGCTCGCGCGGGAATCGCTTCTCGTCGTAAGGCCGAAGAGCTTGTTGCCGCGGGACGCGTCCGCATCAATGGAGCGGTCGCGCAAACCGGCCAGAGTGTCGACCCCGAGCTGGACAAGATCACCGTCGATGGCAAGGCCGTTGCCTTACCAGCGGCACCGGACTGGATCGTTCTCAACAAGCCGACCGGTGTTCTGACCACGCGCTCCGATCCGGGAGGGCGCAGGACGGTTTTCGATCTGGTGGACNNGACCTACGTCGGACGACTCGATTACATGACCGAAGGAGTGTTGCTGCTCACAACCGACGGC
Source organism: Gemmatimonadota bacterium (assembly GCA_003131365.1). GTDB lineage: Bacteria > Gemmatimonadota > Gemmatimonadetes > Gemmatimonadales > Gemmatimonadaceae > UBA4720. The sequence goes on from PKVB01000222.1 coordinate 399, forward strand.
GAAGCGGCGCACAAATTGACACACCCGAGCAGCGAGATCGAGCGAACCTACGTCGCCACCGTGCGCGGCGACGGAGCGGATGCGGCACGTGCCGCGATGAAAGGTGTAGAGCTGGAGGACGGGCTGGTGATGCCGACGGCGGTGTCGGCGCGCAGGATCGGTCGCGGGACGTGGGACGTGGAGCTAACGATCGCGGAAGGAAAGACGAGGGAGGTACGACGATTGTGCGAAGCGCTGAACCTCCAGGTCGACCGGCTGGTGCGGACGAAGTTCGGTCCGGTGAAACTTGGCACGCTGGAATCGGGCAAGACGCGTCCGCTGACGGCGCGCGAGACGGAGATCATTGGCGCACTCACTAAGGGCGGCGCCAGGAGCAAGCACACTACGGGAGGAGCAAGACGTGAACGGAACCACCGCAATAGCCGCTGATGCATCGATGGTCCAGGAGGTCGTGCGTCAGGTAGGCCGCCGCATCGTCGGCCAGGACTACATGGTCGAGCGTCTCATGATAAGCCTTCTCACCGGTGGACATGTGTTGCTGGAAGGCGTCCCGGGTCTCGCGAAGACCCTGACCGTCCGCACTCTGGCAGAGACGATCAACACTTCGTTCAGCCGGATCCAGTTCACGCCGGATCT
>PKVB01000222.1:1077-12667 GCA_003131365.1 Gemmatimonadota bacterium
TATCCGCTTCCTGAAGCGCAGGTAGACCGCTTCATGATGAAGTTGCACGTCGGATATCCGACACGTGAGGAAGAGAAAGAGGTGCTGCGAAGGATGGCGAGCGGGGAGCCGATCGCCGTCGATCAGGTCGCCACGCCGCAGCAGATCCTCGATACCCGCCGGCACATCGCGGAGCTGTACATCGACGAACGGGTGGTCGACTACATCGTCGAGATCGTCCACGCCACGCGCAATCCCGATCAGGCCGGACTCGCCGAGTTGAAGCCCCTGATCGAATTCGGCGCGAGCCCGCGCGCAACACTGGCGCTCGCTCAGGGCTCCCGCGCCCACGCTTTTCTCCGCGGACGTGCCTTCGTTACGCCCGACGACGTGAAGGCGATCGGGCCCGACGTTCTGCGCCACCGCGTGCTCCGCACTTACGAAGCCGAAGCGGAAGAGGTGACCAGCGACGAGATCGTCTCCCGCATCCTGGAAGCGATACCCGTTCCGTGATCGGACTTTTTCGCGCGCGTCGCCTTCGCAAGGAGGCGCCCAAGCGCACTCCCGAGAAGCCGATGGGAGTGCCACCCGAGATTCTGCGGCAGGTAAAGCTCATCGAGCTGCGGACCCGCGGGTTGGTCAACTCAGTTTTCACCGGTGAGTACCGGNNGGGGGCTCGGTCAACTCGCTGTTCACGGGCGAGTACCGCTCCGTGTTCAAGGGGCAGGGGATGGAGTTCTCGGAGGTGCGCGAGTATCAGCCCGGCGATGAAGTCCGCTCGATCGACTGGAACGTGACCGCGCGAATGCGCCGGCCCTTCGTCAAGCGCTACATCGAAGAGCGCGAGCTGACGGTTATGCTGGTGGTTGATCTCTCGGGGTCGGAGAGATTCGGGACGGTAAAGCGATTCAAGAGCGAGCTGGCGAGCGAGCTGGCGGCCGTGCTGGCAATGTCCGCGATCCGAAACAACGATCGCGTCGGTGTTCTCCTCTTCACCGATCGAATCGAGCACGTCATTCCGCCGCGGAAGGGGAGACGTCACGTGCTGCGCATCATTCGCGACCTCCTCGCATTCGAGCCGGTCGGGCGCGGGACCGACATGGTGACGGCAATCGACTACGTCGCGAAGATGCTGAATGAGCACGCGATCGTGTTCATCGTCTCGGATTTTCTCGGGGGCGACATCTCCCACCCGCTGAAGATTCTGGCGCAGCGGCACGACGTCGTGGCCGTTACCGTCGAAGACCCGAGCGAGCGCGATCTTCCCGACATCGGCATCGCCCGGCTGATGGACCCGGAGACCGGTGATACGTTCGAGGTCGATACCAGCAGCCCGAATGTCCGCGAGACGTACTCGGGGCGTGTCGCAACGGAACGGGAAGAACGGAAGCATCTGCTGCGACGGCTCGCAATCGACGAGGTTGCGGTGCGGACGGAAGGCGGAGTCGTCGAGCCGCTGCTTCGGTTCTTCCGCGCCCGAGAGACGCGGGCGCACCGGCGGTGAGCTTCGTCACCCTCGCGCTATTGCTGTGGCAGGCGAAAGCTCCGCAAGCCGCCCAAAATCCGCGAGCCGAGCTGTCGGTGCAGATGGGTTATCGGGTGAACCCGGACACCGTGATCATCGGACAGCCGTTCAACCTGTTCGTCAAGGTGCTCGCGCCCAAGGGAGTGCGGTTCGAGTTTCCGCCCGGCCCCGACACGACGACCAGCAACGGCGTTCGTCCGATCGAGCTTCGTGGCGAAAAAGTCGTCACGATGCTCGGCGACACCGCGGTCGCGCTCTATTCTCTCGTGGCGTGGGACATCGGGACGCAGCCACTCAGATTTCCGGACGTGCGCGTCACGTTCGAGGGCCAGGAACGGCGTCCGACATTGGCGGGCGCCTCGGTCTTCGTCAAATCGGTTCTGCCAGCCGACACCTCACTGCGGATTCCGAAACCCGCGCGACCGCTGATCGTTCTGCCCGTGATCAACTGGTTGCTCTGGCTCGGGCTACTCGCCGCCGCGATCGCCGTGGTTCTGCTCTGGTGGGCATGGCGGCGCTGGCGCAACCGGCCCAAGCGGCCAGTTGATCCCTATGCGCGCGCGCAGCAGGAGTTCGCGCGTCTTGATGCGCGCCACTTGCTCGAGGACGGCCAGCGCGCGGAATACTTCGCCGCGATGGTTGACGTCGCGCGCGAATATCTGGCGGCCCGCATCCCGGGAGTTCGTCGGTCCGATACTACCTCTGAGCTGCTGCGCGCGATGAAGCCGGGCAGTGGCGCGGAAATGGACCTCGCTCGATTGCTCGAGCACGCAGACCTGGTGAAATTCGCGCGCGCCGATGTTTCCATCGAAGAAGCGAGAGAGGCGGGCCGGACGCTCAGGGCGGTCGTCGATCACGTCGAAGCGCGGGTAAATCCGGAATCCGGGGTCGCGAAGCGTATCGCAGCCTCGAAGGAGCGCGCGGCGTGAGCGTTTTCGGGCTGTTCGAATTCTTCACGCCGGAAGCGTTGTGGCTGTTGTTGCTGCTGCCTGCGTGGTGGTTGTGGCGTCGTCTGCGGCGCAGGGATGCGATCGTCTTCTCACGCACCTCGGTGCTGGCGACGGGCCCGCACGTCGGAGGTTGGATACCGACGGCGATATTCGTTCTCAGGAACATCGCGCTCGCCTCGTTCATCGTGGCGCTTGCCCGCCCGCGCTCCGGCGCGCACACGGAAACCCAGACGAGCGAAGGAATCAACATCGTCATGGCAATCGATCTTTCCAGCTCGATGCTGGCGCTCGATTTTCGCCCCAACAATCGCATCGAAGTCGCCAAGCAGAAGGTGAAGCAGTTCATCGCGCGCCGGACGTCGGATCGCATCGGTATCGTCGCGTTCGCGGGTGAGGCTCTGACCCAGGTCCCTCTCACGACCGACTATCCCGTCGTGATGCAGGCGGTATCGAATCTTCAGGCGGGACAGCTCGAGGATGGAACCGCGATCGGAAACGCGATCGCCACCGCGGCCAACAGGCTACGCGATGCGCCCGGCAAATCGCGCGTGCTGATCCTTCTCACCGACGGCGTCAACAACCGCGGCACCATCGAGCCGCTTGTCGCGGCCAAGGCGGCCGCGGCTTACGGAATAAAGATTTACGGAATCGGAGTGGGCAGCGCCGGAATGGCGCTGGTGCCGGTCGGTCGGACCGCCGCGGGCGGGCTTCGGTACGAGTATCAGCCAGTGGAAATCGACGAAGCCCTCCTCAGCAACATTGCGCGCATGACGGGCGGCCGATACTTCCGCGCGCGCGACGCTGCCGCGCTCCAGAACATCTACGCGCAAATCGATCAGCTGGAGCGGGCCCCGGTCCACTCGAGCACCATCGTGAGGTACCAGGAGCTCTATCGGTGGCCGCTCGCGATCGGCCTCCTCGCGCTGTTCGCGGAGCTGGGGATCGTCGCGTGGAAGGCGCCGCTGCCGTGACAATCTCGACGTATCTGCGCTACATCCAGTGGCCGTGGGCGCTGGCTTTCGTGATCGTTCTGCCGGTGGTGACGGCGTGGCTCGTGACCTGGGGCATTCGCGCGCGCAGGACGCGCCTCGCCCGGCTCGGTACTCCATCAATGATCGCGCGACTCGCCCCCTCGATCACGCAGCAGCGCACCTGGTCGGCGGCCCTCCGCGCGGCGCTCGCGACTCTGCTCCTGGGCTTGGCGCTCGCCGGCCCGCGCTGGGGTGTCGAGCAGACCGTGGTCAAACAGCAAGGTGTCGACGTGGTCCTCGCACTCGATGCCTCGCTCTCCATGCTAGCGACGGACGAGAAGCCGAGCAGGCTTCAGGCGATGAAGCAGGAGATCGACCGATTGAGAGATCTGTCGCCCGGAGACCGATTCGCGCTGCTCGCGTTCGCGGGCCGGAGCTACATCCTCACGCCGCTCACGGTGGACAACAGCGCGCTCGATCTGTTCTTGCAGAACCTCGATCCGTCAATCGTCGGGCAGGGCGGGAGCTCGCTCGCGAGCGCGCTGCGTCAGGCGACGAACCTTCTTGCGCTCAATAAGTCGCAGGGCGACAAGGCAATCATCCTGATGAGTGACGGAGAAGGATTCGACAATCCCGATGAGGTGCTGGGCGAGGCCCGCCGTGCGCGGGAGATGGGGTTCACAATCGTCACCGTGGGATTCGGGACGCCCGAGGGATCCACGATTCCGATCGTCGAGAACCGCGTCGTCACCCAGAAGCGCGACGAGAATGGAAACATTGTTGTTACCCACTACGATCCAGCTTTGCTCAAGGCGATCGCCGACGAAGGCAAAGGGACATTCATTGACGCTCGCGTTGCTGACAAGGCGGGGAAAATCCGGGCTGCGCTGAACAATCTTCACGCCAGCCCGCGTTCCATGGTATCCGGAGAGAATCTTGGGATCCAGTTCCAATGGTTCGTGCTGGCAGCGCTCCTGCTGCTNNTGTCCTTCAGACGCGGCGTCGCAGGGGAAGGGCGGTTGCCGCCGCGGCCACAACCGCGACTATGCTCCTGCTCACGGCATCGTGCCGGCCAACCGAGCGCGACAAGCCGGCGATCGCGCTCTACAACACGGGCACGGGGTTTCTCCTTCGCGACTCGCTCGCCCCCGCGCTACCGCCTCTCACGCGCGCTTCCGATTCAAAGGATCTCGAGGTTCGCCATAGCGCGCGCTTCAACCTCGGCCTCGACTATCTGATACAGGGACGCCGCGCAAAAAAGGATTCCGCCGACGTTCCGCTGGACAGTGCGCTCTATCGCTACAAACAGATTCTCGAAGTTGCCGTCGCTGACTCTGACGCGCGGTGGAATTACGAGCTCGCGCTGAGGCAGAAAAAGGGCGGTGGCGGCGGTGGAGGCGGCGGAGGAGGAGGAGGTGGCGGCGGTCGNNCCCTCACCGAGCCAGAACCAGTCTCCCGCCCCGAAACCGGTTCCAGGAATGACGCCCCAGCAGGCGGAAGCGGTGCTCAACGCGGCGGAGGACAAGGAGATCGACGTGCAAGGCAAGCGGCAGATGAAGAACGTGCCGACCCCGCCGAGGGGCAAGGATTGGTAATTTCGCTAGTACCATGCCGGTGATTTCAATTCTTCCGAGCTCGGTCGCGGATCAGATCGCGGCCGGTGAAGTGGTCGAGCGCCCCTCGTCGGTGGTAAAGGAGCTCGTCGAGAACGCGATGGATGCCGGTGCGACGGTCATCGAGATCTCGCTCGAGGATGGCGGACGCAAGCTCATTCGAGTAAGCGACGATGGCACCGGCATCGCGAGTGAAGAGGTACCGCGAGCGCTCGCTCGTCACGGCACCTCGAAGATCACCAAAGCGTCGGACCTGGTCGGAGTGTCCACCTTTGGGTTTCGCGGGGAGGCGCTGCCCGCCATCGCTTCGGTCTCACAGTTCGAGATCCAGTCGGCGGCGGCGGACGGAGAGGGCACGTCGACTCGAGTACTCGGTGGACAGATCTCGCCGGCCGAGCGGATCGCGCGGCGCCGTGGAACCACGGTGACGGTCAGCCAGCTGTTCTACAACATGCCGGCGCGACTCAAATTCCTCCGGAGCGCTCGATCGGAATGGAGAAGCGCGGTAGAGTCGCTGACCGCACTGGCGCTCACAAAGCCGGGGGTTCGCATTCATTTGTCGCACGACGGCAAGAACGCACTCACTCTACCGCCTGTGTCGAGCGTCCGGTCGCGTCTTGGCGCGATCTGGGGCGGGAGATACGCGGAAGATCTTCTCGACGTCGATGATGTCGCCGGACCGATTCACACCAGCGGTCTGGTTCAGCGACCGGCCGACGTCGGCACATCGACGAGACGCGGTTTTCTCTCGATCAATGGCCGCGCCGTCCGCGACGCCGGCATAACGCGCGATCCGCGTTATGCCCGGTCACGTGGCGGACCGGAATGAGTATCAGATGATGGCCGCAACTTCCNNACCCGGAATTGGACGCGCGGTCGAGGCCGCCTACCGCTCTACCATCGTCGCTGGAGTGCGGCCGTCGTTCTTTATCAATGTCACGCTGCCGGCTGACGCCGTCGACGTGAACGTGCATCCCTCCAAGGCGGAAGTTCGCTTCCGCGACCGATGGAATGTCGAGCGCGCCGTGGAAACCGCCGTGAGGCGATCTCTCGGCACTCTGGACAGCGCGGCGTCGCTTGGCTTTCGGGGCTCGAGCTTCATTCTCCGCCCTGACACGATCCCGCCGAATCCCGACTCGGAGATCCTTCGTCCGCCGATCGATCACGACTCGCCCTTGTTCGCGGGGAGCACCAGCGCGGCAGATGTTGACGGCGCGGAATACGCCACCACCGTATCAACGGTAGATGTCTCGCCGCCGGCGCAGCAGATTCCGCCGCTTTTCCAGCTCCGCCACACCTATATCGCGTTCGAGCACGAAGATGGCCTCGTCCTCATCGATCAGCATTCCGCTCACGAGCGGGTTCTCTATGAGCAGTTCATGCACACGCTGGAGAGCGGGGCGGCGCCGGCGCAGCGGCTCCTCCTGCCGCTGACTCTCCACCTTGGACCAGCCGAGGGCGAAGCGTTCGATTCCAATCGCGAGTATCTCGAGCGCCTGGGCTTCGAAGTCGAAGGTTTTGGCGGTCACACTCTCATCGTCAACACTGTCCCGATGCCGCACCCGCGCTTCGACGCCGAGCGTTGTTTGCGGGAGACGCTGGATTCGTTGACGGGCGACCGGGTCGCGGGCGCCGCGGCGAAACACGAGCGCCTGGCCGCGACTGTCGCGTGCAAGGCCGCAATCAAGGCGGGCGAGGAGCTCTCCCAGGGAGAGATGCGCTCGCTCTTCGCCGCGCTGCGGGACACCACGCTGCCGGCGCACGACGTCCACGGCCGCTCCACGATCGTTCATCTCACCTGGGACGAGGTAGAGCGGCGCTTTGGCAGGCGATAAAAAAAGCCTCTCGTTTCCGACGCGAACTCGGAAACGCCCGCTGCGCATAATCTGCGGTCCGACGGGGGCAGGCAAATCGGCTGTCGCACTGGACCTTTGCGAGACGTACAACGCGGCGATCGTCAGCGCGGATTCGCGGCAGATCTATTGCGGCTTCGACATCGGAACCGCCAAGCCAACCGGTGAAGAGCGCGAGCGCGTAACGCACTACGGAATAGATGTCGCCAGGCCGGACGAGCGTTACTCCGCGGCAAGATGGGCCAAAGAGGCGGGCGGATGGATCGAATGCGCAGGCAAAATGGGCGAAGAGGCGGTGATCGTAGGGGGAACGGGACTCTATATCAAAGCGCTCGCCGACCCGCTTTTCTCCATGCCGGACATGGATCCGCTTCAGCGTTCGCAGCTGGAGAGTGAGCTTGCGTCAAAGTCTCTCGCCGAGCTGCGCCGCTGGTGCGAGGGACTCGACCCTGCGCGGGCGCATCTTGGCCGCACTCAGCTGGTGCGCGCGATCGAGACGGCACTGCTTTCGGGCTCTCGCATCAGCGCTCTACACGCGGAGCACAAAGCCGCCACGGCCATCCAACCCGAGGGCAAGAAGGCTGCGTATCTGGTCGTGGATCCTGGCTCCGTGCTCGGGTCCAGAATAGAGACACGCGTTGACCGGATGCTCGAGGCCGGCTGGGCGGACGAAGTTCGCGAGTTCCAGCGCAGCGTGCCTCCGGACGCGCCCGCGTGGAAGTCGAGCGGTTACGCGGTGATGCGGGAGCACGTTGAGGGCCGGCTGGATTTGTCATCCGCGCGGCAGCGGATCATTATTGAGACGCGACAGTACGCGAAGCGCCAGCGTACGTGGTTCAGACACCAGCTGCCGCCGGCCGCTGTGACGGTTGTCAATCCTGGTGACTCTCGAGCCCGCGCCGTCGCGCGGGAATGGTGGGAAAGGGCTGAGTGAACATAGGGATTACGTGCTACCCGACGTACGGTGGATCCGGCGCCGTCGCGACCGAGCTTGGGATCGCGTTGGCGGAGCGCGGGCACGAAGTCCATTTCATCACCTACCGTCAGCCGTTCCGTCTTCCATCGTTTCTGCCCCGCATTTTTTTCCACGAGGTCGATGTCGGCCGTTATCCGCTGTTCGAGTTTCCACCGTACGATCTCGCTCTGGCGGTGCGGATGCACGAAGTCGTGAGGAGCCATCACCTCGAGCTGCTACACTGTCACTACGCGATCCCGCACGCCACCAGCGCCTGGATCGCGCGCGAAATGCTGCGCGAGGCGGGCGAAGACGTTCACGTGATAACGACGTTGCACGGAACGGACATCACGATCGTCGGGCAGGATCCCTCGTTCTATCCGATAACCAAGTTCTCGATCGAGAAGTCGGATCGCATCACGGCGGTCTCTCAGTACCTGAAGGAGGAGACGTGTCGCGCATTTGGCTGCGACGGCCCCGCCATCGACGTGATCCACAACTTCATCGACCCGGACGTCTACAATCGCGAGAAATATCCGTCCCTGCTAAAGAAGCAGGTCGGCCAATCGAAACCCATTCTCATGCACATCTCCAACTTTCGCACCGTCAAACGCGTGCGGGACGTTGTACGCGTCTTCGCTGAGGTGAATCGCGAGCTTCCCAGCGTGCTGGTGATGATCGGAGACGGACCCGATAGGCCCGCCGCCGAGGAGGAGGCGCGCATGCTCGGTGTCGCGGATTCGGTGTCGTTCCTGGGAAAGCTGGATCAGATCGCGCCGCTCCTCGCGGCAGCGGATCTTTTTCTGCTTCCGAGCCAGAGCGAGTCTTTCGGCTTGAGCGCGCTCGAGGCCCTCGCATCGGGAGTGCCCGTCATCGGCACCGACGCGGGTGGCCTTCCAGAGGTCGTCCGCGACGGCGAGACTGGCGTTCTCTGTGGGGTCGGCGACATTCCGGGCATGGCCGCCGCGTCCCTCGAGATTCTCCAGGATCGGAAGCGCTGGTCGGAAATGAGCAAGCTGGCGTCCGCCGATGCCCGCGAGCGATTTTCTCGCGACGCCATCGTCAGCAAGTACGAATCACTCTATCGCACATCACTTCCCGCCAAAACAACATGACTCCTCTTCAGGCGATCTCGCTCGGAATCATTCAGGGGCTCTCGGAGTTTCTTCCCATCAGCAGCTCGGCGCATCTCACTCTCGCGCCGTGGCTGTTCGGCTGGGAAGATCCCGGACTGGCGTTCGACGTCGCGCTCCATTTCGGGACACTTCTGGCCGTCCTGTGGTACTTCCGAATGGAGTGGCTAACCCTGATCAAGGCCGCGTTCGGCATCGTCACGACGGGGCGAGTCGAGACTCCTGAAAAGCGCAAGGTGATCTACCTCATCGTCGCGACGATTCCGGGAGCCATCGGTGGGCTCGTTCTTCAGTCGAGGGCCGAGTCCGCGTTTCGAGATCCGCAGATCATCGCGATCGCGCTGATGGTGATGGGAATTATCCTCTGGGCCGTCGACAAGGCGGTCGACCAGCGCCGCATACTTGGCGAGATGCGCTGGGTGGACGCGTTGCTGATCGGACTATCCCAGGTGATCGCATTGATTCCGGGTGTCTCGCGGTCGGGGTCGACCATCACGACCGCGCGCGGCCTGCGCTTCGACCGTGAAAGCGCCGCGGAATTCAGCTTTCTCATGAGCATGCCGATCATTGCCGCAGCAGTCGTGCTGGAAGGCCCCAAAGCGTTGCAACAGGGTGGGCTAACGAACGAGCTAATGTCGGGCGTCGTCGCATCGGCGATCAGCGGCTGGCTCGCCATTTCGATTCTCATGCGGTTTGTGAGCAGGCACAGCTACCGCATCTTCGCCTTTTATCGTGTCGCGCTCGGTATCGCTGTCCTGGCGGTGATCCACGCGCGCGGATAGCGAGGTACGGTTCGATGGTGCTACCCACGAAGCAATCGAGCAGATGCTCGAGCTTCCGCGCGTTGAGCTACTCGAGTCGACGACTTCGACGCTCGACGTCGCGCATCGCCTCGCGGCTCGAGGCGCGCCCGCAGGCACGCTCGTGATCGCCAACGAACAGACCGCGGGTCGCGGAAGGGGCGGGAAGAGTTGGCAGTCGTCGCCTGGCGCCGGTCTCTGGCTGACTCTGATCGAGCGCCCGTCCGACAGCTCGGGCCTCGGAGTCCTCTCCTTGCGCGTCGGCCTCGCGGCCGCCGAGGCGCTCGACCGGTTTGCGCCAGAGCCTATCCGCCTCAAATGGCCGAACGACCTTTACATCGATCAGGGAAAGCTCGGGGGCATTCTGGTAGAGGCCCGATGGCGCGAGCAGGCGGTGGAGTGGGTAGCGATCGGCCTTGGAGTGAATGTGCAGGCACCAAAGAACGTTGAAACGGCAGCAGGCCTCGAACCGGGAACCGATCGGCTCGATGTCCTCGGCGACCTGATTCCCGCGGTTCTCGCGGCCTCGCGGGCGACAGGTCCGCTCCAGGCCGATGAAATGGAGGAATTCGACGCCCGCGACCTGGCTCGTGGGAGAAGGTGCGTCGAGCCGGCGGTCGGGCGCGTGGCAGGAATTACTGCGACTGGCGAGCTGCTCGTCGCGTTGGCAGACTCCGTGGCTCCGTTCCGCTCCGGCTCTCTCGTGCTCGAGGATCCGCAATGATCGTCGTCTTCGACGTAGGTAACTCCGAGATCACAATCGGAATCTTCAATGCGGGAGAGCTGCTCTCCCATTGGAGGCTGACTACCGCACCGCCCAGGACCGCCGACGAACTGGCGCTCCTGATTCGATCCACTGCTGGTCCGGAGCTAGCGTCGCCCGGAGGTGCGCAAGGGTCAGCAATTTGCTCGGTCGTCCCAGCCATCACCCCGATGCTCGCCGAAGCGTGCGAGATGTGCTTTGGCCGCAAGCCGATCATGATCGACGCCCGCGCAAAGCTCCCGATCAAGCTCGATGTGGAAGAGCCATTTACGGTCGGCGCCGATCGGATCGCGAACACCCTCGCCGCCAGCCGGATTTACAGGAAGGATGCTGTCGTCGTCGATCTGGGGACCGCCACGACCTACGACTGCATCACCGCTGATGGGACCTTCCTCGGGGGCGTCATTCAGCCCGGGATCATGATCTCGGCTGACACGTTGTTCCGGCGCACGGCGCAGCTTCCGGCAACTGACATTGTCCCGCCCAGGAAGGTGATCGCGCGCCGCACGGACGAATGCATCCGGGCCGGCGTTCTCTATGGGGCGGTGGACTCGATTGACGGGATAGTCCGCCGGATCAAGAAGGAATGGCCTGGTAAGAAGCACCCGATCGTGATCGCGACCGGGGGGATGGCGGAAACGATCCGACCGCATTCAGCTGAGCTGGAGCTGGTTGACCCGTTTTTGACCCTGAAAGGGATCCGACTCGGCTTCGAGCTGCTTAGCTGAGGGTCGGGAAACACCCGGCTCGCAGCCGGGATTTTTTCCGGGTTGACTGACCCCTCCCGGACCCATTAAGTTGAGGCCTTAGCACTCACCATGGTCGAGTGCTAACAGCAGAGCTTTCCCACCACAAGCCACTTTTTCCAGCAGAAGGACAGCTAACTATGGCCACAAAAACGCAAACCAACACGAAGGTTGCTCCCCTGGCAGATCGCGTCGTCGTCAAGGCGCTTGAGGACACGGAGCAGATGCGCGGCGGGCTCTTTATTCCCGACACCGCCAAGGAAAAGCCGCAGCAGGGCGAAATCATCGCGGTTGGTCCCGGC
>PKVB01000050.1 GCA_003131365.1 Gemmatimonadota bacterium
TTCGACGATCAGGCCATCAAGGACTTCGCCTCCAGTCTCGGCCCCCTCCGTACCCCGCAGGAGTTCGTCCAGTCCGCCCAGTCCCTCCGCGGCGGCATGACCCTTCGCCGCTACCGGATCAAGTTCCCGAACAAAACGCTGCGTCTGACGACCTTCATCATGCCGGACGGGAAGATCGAGCAATACCAGATTGCGGCGGCGGAGTAAGCAGGACCGATGTGGCACANNGTGCCACATTGGTCTCCGTTGTGATCCGGAGTCTGGTCACGCGATCGATGTCGCGGACTGCTCCCTCACGGCCTGCGCGTGCTCGATCACCGGCAGCGTCACGGTGAACCGTGCCCCTTTTCCCAAACCCTCCGACTCGGCGTGGATCTCGCCGTGATGGAGGTCGATGATGTGGCGGGCGATGGCCAGGCCGAGGCCGAGGCCGCTGCGTTTGGAGGAAGCGTCGGCCTGACGCAGGCGCTCGAAGACATGCGGGAGGAAGGACGGTTCGATGCCCTCTCCTTCATCGAGCACGCTGATCTGCAGCATTTGATCGACGCGGTCCAGGCGCAGGTCGACCTGCTTGCCGGGCGGCGTGAACTTGATGGCGTTCGATAGAAGGTTCACCAGAATCTGAGTCACTCGCTCGGGATCCGCGCGCGCGACGCTGCTCGATTCCCCGCTAATTCCCTTGAACACGAGACCCTTCTGGCCAAAAAGGGGCTCGATCAGCTCGATGGCGTGCCCCAACGCATCGCACCCATTGATATCGCCTACAGCATAATTCACACGACCGCTTCCGACTCTCACGAAGGTCAGGATTTCGGTGATGAGGAGGGCGAGGTGCTGTTGATTGGTTCTCACGCGCGCGAAGTCGGCGTGCTGTTTCTCTGTAACGGGCCCCCGCAGGCCCATGTCGAGAAGATCGATATAGCCGCCAATCGCGTTGAGTGGCGTGCGCAGCTCGTGGCTCATCGCGCCGAGAAACGCCGTCTTCGCCCTGTTCGCCGTCTCGGCGCTCCGTTGGAGCACGAGCGCGAGGTCGTATACCTGCGCGTTGTCGAGCGCCAGCGCTCCGCGCGCAGCGATGTCCTCAGCCAGATGCACATCCTCAGCGCTGTGCGAGAGTCCGGGTTGCGCGCTGACGAATGTGATGGCACCCAGCAGCCTCTTCCGCGCAACCAGGGGCACCGTCAGGAGCGATCCGATCCCGAGCTGATGCAGGATGTTCAGGTTGTAGGGACTGTGCGCGCTGGCGGCGAGCGTAGCCTCGATGTCGTCGTTGATGGCGAGGGTTCGTGGGACGCTAAGCATCGCGGGCGCGCCGAACGGATCGTCGGGCTCGGGAAACCAGGTTGCTTCCAGCTCGTGCGCCAGCTTCTGTTTTTCCGGATCAGGATGGTAGATGCTGAGTCGGTGAATGGCATCGCCCTCCTCGAGGATGTCCACGATGCACCACGCGCCGAGAGCGGGAAGCGCGAGCTTGGTAAGGGCGACCAGCGTGGTGGACTGATCCACGGATTCGGCGAGCAGGCGACCGGCCTCGGCCAGAAAGGCCGCCCGGCGCCGCGCGGCCTCCGCATCGTCAGCGAGACCGCGCTCGCGCAGCGCACCGAGGAGCATCTGTTCGGCAACCTGCCGCTGAAGCTCCCGCGCACCGTCTCGCGGGCTCGACTCGCGAATCTGGATGCCGAGAGCCTCGACCCGGCGGTCCTCCGCAATCACGGGCCACACACTGCATTGCCAGCCACTCGCTCTCTCGGTCGAAGTCTCGATGCGCTCATCAAGTATCTCGATCCCCTGGCGGAATGCCCGATCGAGAATCACGGTCAGTGCTCGTCCTTCAGTCGCGATGAACGGATCTGCGATTGGCGCGCCGATCGCACCACCATTGGCCACACCGGCGAGGAGCCAATAGGCGGAATTGCCGTAGACGACCGTGTGCTCGGCCCCGCGCGTAATGGCGAATGGCAGCGGGGCTTGCTGCATGCAGCGCCGCAGCGCCTCCTGGAGAGAAAGTTCTGTGGCGCGTTCACCAGGCCGACTTCGAGAGCCCATTCCGCTTTACGTGCTACGCTTTATCCGCGTTGGCTTCGCCCGCAAAGTGGGCACACCGGTGATTATCCCAGCGTACTCGGTCAGCGAATCACCAACGACCACACCCTTGGCACTAACCTCGTACAGTCTGAATTCATGGCTGTGGTCGCTTCCGCGCATCTTGATCACCGCCATCACGCGCTTGAGCTCTCCTTCCATCTCGATGTATCGCTGAACGATGATCTCATCGGTGATGAACGACACCTTCTCGGTCGTAAAGCGCGCCTCCGAGAATGCCTCGGAGACTTCTGCGGTCATGAAGACCGTGACGCCGGTAGCGGTCAACGTCCCAACCAGGCGGTAGAGCGACTCCCGGAAATCCTCGCGGAAGGTCGGGGCAAGCGCAACCTCGAACCCTGACAGCGAGTCTATGACGACGCGCTTTGCCCCGATCCGGTCCACGGCCTCGAGAATCGCAAAAAGGGCCTCGTCGACGGAAAGGTCTAGCGGGCGGAGATAGATCACCTCCAGCTTCCCCTCTTTGATCATCTTCCCGACCACGGCATTTCGGGTGGTGGCGCGCGCAACATACTCTTCCGGGTATTCTTCGAATACTGCGATCACTCCGGTCTCGCCCTTCACCAATCCCGCCACCATGAATTGCGTGGCGACTGTCGACTTGCCGCTTCCGGCGGGTCCGGTGAGCATCACTGCGTCGCCAGCAACGACTCCTCCGCCGGTCATCTCGTCCATTCCCGGCACTCCGGTTGACAATCGCTCGTACTTCGTCACTGCGCGATTACGCGTCTGCTCCGGGATGCGCGGGAAGATTTGCAGCCCAGCGTCCGTGATCCGGATTGTGTGCAATCCAGGCATCTGGGCCCGGCCACGCGTCTTGATCACCTGAAGCCTTCGAACGACGGAATTTCGATCAGTGGCCTGCGAGAGCCAAAGTATACCGTCGGCTACAGTGAAGATGGGATTTCGCTGCTCCTCCTCGGTGTACTCACCGAGGAGAAAGGAGGTTACTTCCCAGGTAGTCAGGTGAAGGGCGAGACGCTGAACGAATCGGTCGAGGTCAAACGTTGCCCCCCGCTCGGAGCTACCATGCTGCCCGCCGATCGATCGAAATGAATCGACGACGACAATTCCCGGTTTGGCGCGCTCGATCTCGCTAATGATCCGCTTCAGGACTTCGCCCAAGTCCTGATCCATGACCTCTGCGCTTAGATTGATGAATTGGATAGCAGATCCGGCCAGATCAGGATTGAAGAAGGTGAACTGCCGCTGATATCGCAGCATCTTGATTGTCGGCTCGCCGAGCACGGTGAAATACAGCGCGGGTCGCTCGACAGTCGCATTCGTGAACATTATCTGGTGCGCCAGCGTTGTCTTCCCCGAGCCCGGTCCGCCCGCAATAAGATTGAATGAGTATTCCGGCAACCCGCCACCGAGGACGACATCGAGGCCGGGCACTCCGCTGGGAAGACTCCTAATTACCGCTCGCTCTTCCTTCACGCTTCCTCCCTCCTGTCATCTGGAGGTGCATCACCGCGTTCGGATGAGGCCAGACTTCGCTCTATCAGTTTCACTGCCATGTCGTCTCCGATGAGTCGGCCGAGAAGCTCGACCAGGCGCACGAGCATCGACTCGANNCCATGATGGTTTCCGCGATGCCGTCGATGTAGGGCTCCGAGCGCGCTCGGAGCTGAATCTGCGCCAACGCCGGGTATTCGGTCCGCGTATCCGCGAGCGCGCGCGTAAAGAGAGCGTGACAGCCGTCGGGACCAACCCAGCGGGAAAGCTCCCGATACAGAGTGTCGCACGCGGCGGCGGTGGCGCGTGCGGGGGTCTCGCCGGCCTTTCGTTCAGACCGGCGACTGCTGATCAAGCGCCGCGCGATTTCTCGGGGCGGCGACTGTTTCCCCGACGGCGTTTCCTTAGCGCGGTCGGATGTATTCATAAACACCCGTGCCGGAAACACGGCGATCGTTCGGGCGACCGGCGGACCAGCGGTAAACGGAGTGCGCGCAGAATCCGGCTTCAGTCATGCCAAACAAATTATCCTGCCAATACACCAGTTTTCAACTGTGCGTTTCCGGGCCAGTTGTTTCCCCTAGGGCGTGATAGCCACCTTGAGGACCCCATCCCGCTGATGGGCGAAGAGGTCGTAGGCCTCTTCGATCTGGTCGAGCTTGTAGCGATGCGTGACGAGAGGGCGAAGATCAACCTGCCCTGAGCCGACTACGCCAACAGCCGCCGCATGCGCTCCTTGCCGTCCTGGAGCTCGATCTTTCCTGCTTTGACAAAGACGGCGGCCTTCATCGTTGTCCGCGCCACCGCCCTTGACGCCGCAC
This sequence comes from Gemmatimonadota bacterium, assembly GCA_003131365.1. Classification (GTDB taxonomy): domain Bacteria; phylum Gemmatimonadota; class Gemmatimonadetes; order Gemmatimonadales; family Gemmatimonadaceae; genus UBA4720. Next base: position 4,383 of record PKVB01000050.1, read on the forward strand.
GCTCGGCGGCGAGCGTCAACAAGGACCGAGCTTACGTCCGGGAATGCTCTCACCCCTTAGCTGTTCGCGAGTCATGTCGCCCACGAGAACTTCGAACTCCTTGCTCGACAAGTCCGCGCACACACCCTTCAGCTGACGTGTCAGGTCCTTTCTCACACTATCTTCTCTCGTCTCGGCATTCTCTCCTTTGCGCTCAGATTTTTTTTCTTTGCGCTCAGTATTCTTGCCATCGAGTCCACGCGCAGTCGGGCCAGTAGTCGCGGGACGCCGAATCAAATTGCGTGGGAAAAGCATTTTGCCTCACTTGGCCGCAATGGCGTCGTGGGAGCGCCGAGGCAGGTTAAAGTAGGAGCCGTTTGCGGCTGTGCCACCTCGCCAAATGGTTGCGTGGCAGCGGTGATGTGAATAGCAAGGTTGCATCCAAACCGAGCGCGGTAAGCCTCAGCGCCATCGCTGGATACCTTATGAGGGGCTAACCGTTTAGATTTAGGAGACAGCTTCATGCTGATCATGTGCGGGACTTTCCCACCAGCCCGCACTTTCGATCTGCCTCGATCGCGGGGCAGCATCACGGCGCTTCTGGCGACGCCTTCCTTCCGCCAAGGCGCTCCATGAATGACTCACCCATTGCCACTGCCGGGCTGCCGGACCATTTCGTCGCGCCGCACGACGAGAGAAAAGCCACCCCGTCCTCGTCGACACAATGCATGAGCGCNNTTCGTAAACACGCTCCGTCTGTCGGTGCGAGCGAGAGTCGCGGCGGAGCAGAACCGCGGATTGTCACTCGCCGAGATCGTCGTTCAGGTGCGTGAAATGGTGCGGCTCGCGGAGCAAGACCCTCATCACCCCAACCGCTTTCCTCCCCGTGAATTCCGGGCGATGTCCAGACAAGCGGTTGGCTGGTGCGTCGAGTCATATCGGCCGCTTGTCTTTGCCGCTGGAAGAAATTTTTCAGAGCCTGCCAGGCAGCGGGATCCGGAAGCGCTGCCACCCGTTCCCGCTCCCACCGCGGCTACCGTGGCTCGTTTTCCAGCTTCGTCACCAACATATCGAGGATTACCATGAACCATTACAAGGGAATTTCCGCGGACGACAAGCACAAAATAGTCGCCGCTCTGAAATCTCGCGGCGCGGGAAGTTGCCCGCGCTGCCGCGACAGCCAGTGGACGGTGAGCGAGTACTCGAGGATTGAAGTGCAGGCGACGANNAGACGATGGACCGCAACAGCGCCGAAAGAACGACCATCCCCGCCGTCATGATCGTTTGCGAGCACTGCGGGTTCATCTCCCAGCACGCGCTTCAGCCGCTCGGCGTCTGGCCGAATGGCACTGGCGATACGGCCGATACGACGGCCCCGCGTTCAAGCGCGACGACGGCCTGACGCTCAGGAAACCGTCATGACGACCAACGGAAAATCGGGCCTGGATCGACGTACACCCTCAGCGAGCTTGCCGAGCGTGGGCGAGCCACTGCTCACAACAGGAGCTCTGCAGAGCGCGATTTTCA
>PKVB01000025.1 GCA_003131365.1 Gemmatimonadota bacterium
CAAGAACATGTTCGCGCTGGGGCTGCTGGCGTACATCTACGACCGCAGCCTGGAGCGAATCGAGGAGCAGATCGCGTACGCGTTCCGCAAGAAATCCGAAGAGGTCTACAACAGGAACGTTGCGCTGATGCGGCTGGGTGTCGAATGGGCCGCGGCCAACNNTGGGTGCGCTGGCGTCAGGAATGGAGCTATGCGCGATGTACCCAATCACGCCGGCCACCTCGGTGTCTCACTATCTGGCAGAGGTCTTCTCGAAGTTTGGGGGAATCCTTCATCAGGCTGAGGATGAGATCGCCGCCGTCGGAGTGGCGATCGGCGCTTCGTACTCCGGGAAGGTCGCGTTCACGATAACCTCCGGCCCCGGTTTCGCGCTGAAGACGGAGTTCATCGGATTGGCTGTTATCACCGAGACTCCCCTCGTCATCATTGACGTTCAGCGTGGTGGACCGAGTACCGGTCTGCCGACCAAGGTAGAACAGTCCGATCTTCTCGCCGCCTTGTTCGCGGNNTCCCGGCGATGCCCCACGTGTCGTGATTGCGCCGGCGACCATCGAGGAATGCTTCCATGTGGTTGTAACCGCGCGTCAGATCGCCGAGACGTTCCGCACAGTGGTGATCATTCTCTCCGATGCGAATCTCTCGACGGGAGTTCAACCTTTCCCTCGCCCGCATCTCAAAAAAGAATGGCTCGCTCCCGAGCTGGATCTCGCGCCGGTCAAGACGGGGCAACGCCCCTACGAATGGGACCGACGGATGGGTACGTCACCCCGTTCGATACCGGGACAGCCCGGTGGAATGTTCACGGTCACCGGGCTCTCGCACGACGAAGGAAGCAAAGTCGCGTACGGCGCCGGCGTCCATCAGCACGCGACAACGATGCGAAGTCGCAAGCTCGCGGTCCTTCAGCAAACGCTGCTCCGGCCCGCCATCAATGGCGACCAGGACGGCGACCTGCTCGTCGTCGGCTGGGGCAGTACGAAGGGCGCTATCGAGGAAGCCGTTGAAAGAGCACGCGCGGAGGGTATTCGCGCATCGTCGGTGCATCTGACATTTCTCTCGCCGCTGCAGCCTGGACTCAAGGAGATCTTCTCGCGGTTCCGGAAGGTCATGACGGTCGAGATCAACTACAGTGATCAGCCCGGCGATCCATTCATCACCGAAGAGAACAGGCGGCGGGGGCAGCTGGCGATGCTTCTCCGCGCGCAGACGCTGTGNNCGCTGTGCGACGTGGATTGCTGGACCCGCGTGCCGGGCGAGCCGCTCCGCCCGGGATTCATCCACCAGGCAATACGCGACGCAGCACTCACACTGACCGGGGCCCGGCCATGACACAATGCGCCATTCTGCCGATGCTCGACGACGATGAGCGTGAGTTCGCGCTCGGAGACTATGAGGGAGCCGTTGCCCGTTGGTGCCCGGGGTGCGGAGATCACTCTGTCCTCACCGCCGTCGAAAAGCTTCTCGTCGCCGAGCAGCTCAGGCCGGAGCAGACCGTGTTCGTGTCAGGCATTGGATGCTCGAGCCGATTCCCCCACTACCTCAAGACCTACGGCTTCCACGGATTACACGGGCGCGCGCTACCGGTCGCCACCGGAGTGAAGCTGCATCGTCCCGATCTCGATGTCTTCGTCGTGATGGGAGACGGTGACTGCTGCTCGATCGGCGCCGCGCACTGGATTCACGCTATCCGCTACAACATCCACATGGTGGCGATGCTGCTCGACAACAGCATCTACGGGCTGACGAAGAAGCAGACGTCACCCACAACGCCGCAGGGATTCAAGACGAACACTCAGCCGTTCGGGAGCTTCCTCCCGCCGCTGAACCCGCTGACGACGACGCTCGGAACGACCAACGTATCATTCGTGGCGCAGACGGCAGAGTGGGTTCCCGCGCACCTCTACGCCACACTTCGCGCGGCCTATCGGCACCAGGGCTTCTCTTTCGTACGCATTCTTCAGCGGTGCCCAATGTACACCCAGGGCATGTACGAAGCAGCGGTGAGAGATCCCGGAATGATCGAGCTCCTTGTTCACGACGACGGAGTCGTCGCGCCCGAGCTAGACAAGATCTACAGAAATCGGGCTACGCACGATCCCTCGGATCTCGATTCCGCCAGAAGGCTCGCCGAAGACTCCACTCGCATCCGGCTCGGGCTCTTCTACCGGAACGAGAGCCGCGCGCGCTACGATCTGCTGCGGAAGCCACCCAAGGTCACGAGCAGCGAGCGAATCGCTCTTCTGAACCAGGAGCTCGATCACTATGCAGTCTGACGAACGCGTCGACGCCGCCCTCTCCGCTCTCCGTCCCCGGATCGCGGCATTTCGCCTCGCCGTTTCCGGCGCGCTGGAGCGCGCGAAGAACACGCTCGCGTCCGAATCCGGCCCGGATCAGGCGCGCGTTGCACTTGGAGATTTCGCCGCCGGGCTGATAAATCCCGACCGTTTCGCGATGATTTCGTCCGGTTTCGCCCCGCTTGACTCCGTCGGCCTCGCAATCGTCGAGCGCGCCGTGAAAGCACTCGAGGCTCTCCTTCGTGCGGGCGATGAGGATTTCATAGTGGACGTGCGCGCCGGTACGTCAGCCGCCGTCGCGATTCGTGCGCGCATGACGGCTTTGGGGCCGGCGTTTGGAGCCGCGACTATTGTCGACCTGGTGCGACGACGCACCTACGATCCTGCGCAGCACGGTTTGCCTTTGGAGGCACATCCGTTCCAGAAATGGACGGTGGCCGAGCGCCGGCTGGCACCGCCTCTCGTGATACGGCTCGACGGTCGCGACCTCGATGCGTTCGAGCTTGCTCCGCTGATCGATGGCTGGGTCCGTCTCGTCCTGCTGGTAGCGGAACCCTGCACAATCGCACCTCTGGCACGGCTCGTGTCACCCGGCGTGTTCGTCGCGCAAACTGGCGACATGAAAGTGCTGGAAAGGGTCACTGACTTCGACGGACCCGCAGTCATCGCCGTGATGAGCGGGCCGGAAGCCCGATTCATCCACGACCCGCGCGCAGGATCAGCTATGTGGCAGCGCATCGAGGTCACTCACATGCCGGCTGCACAACCCCGCAAATCTCTTGGCGCTCGCAGCACGTGGCAGCAGCGTGACGATCTGTCTCATCTAAAAGCACTCATTGAGCAACCGGTTCTGGCTGCGAATCCCGCTGAAGTACTCGTCGCGGCTGGCAGCAGTGGCAGCTACGATCCCGCCGAACGACTCACCGCCTGGCTACTCGATCAATCGACTACCGACGGCAGTCCTTAAAGGCCATGTCGGATACCCTTGTTGCGGTCCTCATCCTCGGCGGCGTCGGACTGGTGTTCGGCGTGTTCATCGCGATCGCCAACAAGCGGCTCTGGGTGTGGGAAGACCCGCGCATCGACATCGTCGCGCAGATGCTGCCAAACGCCAATTGCGGAGCCTGCGGACTCCCCGGTTGCCGCGCGTTCGCCGAGCAAGCCGTGGCAGGAACGGTGACGCCGGCGCAGTGCACGGTGTCGGGCGAAGCAGCGCGTGAGCAGATCGCCGGCTTTCTCGGCGTTGATGCCGGAGAAGCGGTTAAGAATGTCGCGCGATTGCTCTGCGGGGGCGGCAGCGATGTCGCCGGCTACCAGGCCGAGTATCGGGGACTCTCCACCTGCGCGGCGGCCGCGGCCGTCGCCGGCGGAGGAAAGGGCTGCGCCTGGGGATGCCTCGGTCTCGCCGACTGCGAGCACGTGTGCGATTTCGACGCGATCCACATGAGCGAGACCGGACTTCCGGTGGTGGATATAGACAAGTGCACGGCATGCGGCGACTGCGTGGAAGCGTGTCCGAAGTCGCTGTTCGAGCTGCGGCCCGTGAACGCTGGTCTTCTCGTGCAATGCAAGAACCTGATCAACGGCGACGCTGTTCTCGAGCAGTGCAAGGTGGCGTGCACGGCATGCGGCAAGTGCGTACAGGACGCCGCCGCTGGACTGATCAACATCGCCACAGGGGTGGCTGTGCTCAACTACGACAAGATCGGGCTGGCCGAGCCGCATGCCGCGGAGCGGTGCCCAACTGGTGCAATAGTGTGGCTCTCCGGCGCGCAGTTCTCACCCGCGCTGGCGATTTCCGGGAGTGCTTGACAATGAAGCTGTGGACAACATCGAAGCCGAGAGAAGCTGCTCAAGACGCCCCGCCATTTCCGGGTGTGCAGCAGGCGCTCGACGGCAGCGCCGCGATCGTCGCGATGGAAACAGCGGCAAGCGAAGCAGCCGGCGCCTATCCCATCACGCCGTCGACGCAGATGGGCGAAGGTTGGGCCGTCGCGGTGGCCGAGGGAAAGCGCAACGTGAACGGCCGACGGCTGCTCTTCTTCGAGCCCGAGGGAGAACACGCGGCCGCGGCCGTGACGGCGGGCATGTCGATGGCCGGGCTCCGCGCCACCAACTTCTCGAGCGGACAGGGCATCGCCTACATGCACGAGTCGCTCTATGCCGCGGTCGGCAAGCGACTCACCTACGTGCTCAACGTCGCCGCGCGGGCGATGACGAAGCACGCGCTCAACGTGCATGCCGGTCACGACGACTATCACGCGGTTGACGACACCGGGTTCTTCCAGCTCTTCGCCAAGGACGTCCAGGAGTGCGCCGACCTCAACCTCATCGCGCACCGCATCGCGGAACTCTCGCTCAACCCCGGCATCATCGCGCAGGAC
>PKVB01000132.1 GCA_003131365.1 Gemmatimonadota bacterium
ACGTCAGCGTCTGGAGATCTCCGAAGCCGCGCTGGGTGCGACCGACGGCGTCCTCGGCAAAGTGCGCGAGGGCCTCATCGAGCCAAGTCGCCTCGAAGTCGTTCACCAGCGGGTTCTGGAGGCGATTCCCCGCGTTGATCATGTGCTGGAACTCGTGCGCGATTGTGCCGCGTGTTCCCTGTCGCACCGAGCTCGCGCTACGGACGTTGCCGTATTTTGCTCCTAAGGGATCAGGCGCCAGGAGATAGAAGATTTCCTCCTGGTTGCTCTCTGCACATGCGCCCAATTGAGCAGTGGCAACGGGCGGGAAAAAATCGCCCGCGAAAAAAAATCCCCCAACAAAGCCGCCCGTGGTGCCCGGCGGTGTGAGCTGGTTGATCCGGCCGGTGAATAGCATGATGACGTGGCCATCATTATCGATGTCGGTGGGAGTGTTGAAATATGCGGCGTCGGTGGGATAGGTAGTGTTGTCGAATTCGTACGTGATCGAGTCCAGCTGTGCCTGGGTGAACAGCGTAAGGGGCGGCCCATCGAGGGTGTCGACCATGAGAATGGCCTTTTGACTAACCGAAGCGACTACTGCTTGTGTCTGGAAAAAGCTATTGCAGAGATTGCTGGAATCTGCATTCGGAATCTTCACGTTGATCGTGTCGCCGACGGCCGGTGGGGCAAGCTGCGAAACCTGAGCGCTGCGGCGGGCAGAAATCCGTGAGCCGCCAAACGGAGTGGACCGTGAGCGCAGGGTAAGCCTCGAGCGCTCGAATGCGCGGACCCTGTTCTCCACCGCTTCCTGCGGCGTCCGCGCCAGCGGAACCTGGTTCAGCTGAAAGCTGGACTGGGCCGCCAGATCGGCGGCCGCCTCGATGCCGAACACGCCGGTGGTCGATTTATCGGCCTTCACACTGAAGTTCGACACCACGTCGTGGAAATTGCTCGTGTTTCCGACGATGATGACATAGTCGCGGGCGCCGGAGCCAGCGGGGAGGTTGATGCCGTTGGGTATGTCGGTCGTAGTCAGAACCCGGACATCGCCGACATTCATGCTGCTGATGTCGCTCGGCTCACCAACGGGAGGCGTTACGCCGTCACCGCCGCCGCCGCACGCGACAGCCAGGATCATGACAAGGGGGACAAATCGCTTATTCACGCAAGACTCCTGGGGCAGGGTTCGGAGCAAACTCCGGCTTAATACCCGCGAGCCGGGAAAAGAGCCTGTCTCGCGGTCCAATAATCTAAGGCCCAACCCGCTCGTGAAAGCAGGGAAACCTGGGGTTTGGCAGCCATTCGGGCGCCAGCGACAGCATTTGCTTGCTCAAGGTCCCGGCTGTACATAGACTGAACCATGGCGACTGACGAGAAGCCTTCCCAGAACTTTCGCTCCCGCGAACAAGAGGCCACCCTGGGACTTCTCCGCACCGCCGATGCCGTGAAGCGCAGCCTCGCCCAAGTGATCGAGCCGCATGGCATCACTCCGCAACAGTACAACGTGCTGCGCATCCTTCGCGGCGCCGGATCCGACGGAATTCCGACGCTAACGATCGCCGAGCGCATGATTGAGCAGACTCCGGGTGTGACACGCCTGGTCGACCGCCTCGAGCGAAAAGGGCTGGTGGCGCGCACTCCCTGTCCCAAGGACAGGCGCCGCGTCTTCTGTCGAATTACTGCCAAGGGTCTCGATTTGCTGAAGGAGCTGGACGATCCGGTAAACCAGTGGGATTCGCAGGCCGTGTCTGTTCTTCCGCCTTCAGAGCTCGACACGCTCGTTGACCTGCTCGACCGCGTTCGGGCGTCGAACTACTAGCAGGACATTCTTCATACAGTAGGACACTCTTGACGAGCCTTGCCCTATCCTGCAAAGTTGCACCGATTGTTGACTAGTCAATAGACGATCACATGACCCCCCAGCGACGACCAATCATGTTCCGCAACATCATCCGCTCGAGTTCCTCGCTCCGATCGGACTCTTTTTCGGTTTCCTGGGAAGGGTGGCGGCGTTCGGGATCGCCGTCGATTTCGCCGTGGCGCTGTTCATGGTCCACCTTCCAAACGGCTTCTTCATGAACTGGAGCGGGCAGCAGAAAGGCGAGGGCATCGAGTTCTTCTTTCTGGCGATCGGCATCGCGATCGCGATCATGATCGGCGGCAGCGGGGCGTGGTCGGTAGACGGCGTGCTCGCTCGAAGAAAGAATTCCACCGGTCGCGTCCCGACGTAGTAAAGCTTGCAGCTATCAGCTGCCCAGCTCAGGCTGACCTCTCGTTCAGTTGCATTGCACAGAACGCCCCCGAGATGCCAGAGCTAACGAATCGTACCTATTCGCCGCCCCGCCTCTTCCACCGCCTGGTACAGCTGATCGAATGACTCGGTCACGAAGAGAACGTCCTGAAAGTGATCGATCTCGAAGTGCTGGTTGAAAACCGCGTCCAGCGAGAACGGCCGGCGCTCGCACTTGGGGCCAAGGGCGTTCGCTGCATCGCCGTGAGAAGAGATGAGGCCGCTTCCGTAGACTTTTATCTGACCGTCTTCGCGGATTAGCCCGAACTCCACCGTGAACCAGAAGAGACGCGCCATCCGCGTGATGTCCTCGTCGTTCTCGGCGGCCGCGGCAACCTGACCATAGTGCTGGAGAAAGTCGGCGAAGACGGGATCGGCGTGAAGCGGCACGTGGCCAAAGACATCGTGGAAGATGTCGGGCTCGGGCAGGTAGTCGAGCTGCTCGCGGGTTCTTATGGTCACCGTCGTCGGAAACTTTCGCAGCGACAGGCACTGGAAGAACGCCTTGGCGGGTATGAAGCCGGAGACGGGCACGGCTTCCCACCCCGTGGGCGGCGCCAGCCGGCGATTCACTTCCGCAAGATCGGGAACTGTCTCTCGCTTGAGACCGATAATATCCGCGCCCTTCAGAAAGATCCTGCTGCCGTTCTTTCGCAGCTCATTCATCCGGCGCTCGTAGAGCATGCCCCAGACTTCGTGGTCGTCAGGCGTGTACGACTTCCAGTCCTGTTTGATGAAGACTGCTGGATTTTCTACGAGGTCGTAGAGCGCGGCGGTTGATTGCGGCAATGTCAGCTCCGGGATGCGAGAGGAGAACGCACTCTCAAAGCTAATTGCCGGTCTTGGGGCCTGAAAGCTTGTGGCCGGAGCGCTTGCGCAGCGGCAGGGTGAGCGTGAATACGGAGCCCACTCCCAGCGTGCTGGTGGCTGTCACGTCGCCACCCATTGCGCGCGCAAGATCGCGACTGATCGGCAGGCCGAGACCGGTGCCCCCGCTCGGAACCGAGCCGGGCGAGCGCAGCTGCACGAACGGCTCGAATATCTGATCGAGCTTTTCCTCCGGAACGCCGGAACCGGTGTCGCGAACGCGCACGCGCAGATCGTCGTCTTCCACTCTCCAATCGAGCTCGACGGCTCCGCCAACCGGCGTGAACTTCACCGCGTTGGCCAGAAGATTCACGAGGATCTGCTGCACCTTTTCGCGATCCGCGAACACGGTGAGCGAATAGTCGCCGCTTCTATGCGTGTAGCTGACGCCTTTCTTGGCGAATTGAGGCGCGACGAGCGCCTCGGCGCCGCGGAGAGTCTCCTCGATTGGTATTTCGGCCATGGAAAGCTCGATCGGTCCTCCTTCGAGCTTCGCAAAATCGAGAATCATGTTGACGAGTGTCAGCAGGTGCTCCTGCGCCTGATGAATCCGTCCCACGTCTCTACGCTGTTCGGCGTTGAGGCCGCCGTGAATATTCTGCTGGAGGATCTCCAGGTATCCCGCCACTGCGTGCAACGGTGTCCGGAACTCATGGCTGAGGCGCGCGAACAGCTCCGATTTGATGCGATTTGCGGCTTCGGCTTCCCTGCGCGCGATTTGCTCGCCTTCGAGGGCAAGCTCCAGCTCGCGCGTGCGCTGAGCCACACGAGCGTTCAGCGACCGGTTGAGTGCCTGCATGCTCTCTTCGGTTTCGCGTCGCGCGCTCATGTCGCGAAGGAGCCAGCAAAGCGTGCTCGTTCCATCGGGGCGGGTTTCGAGAGTGGCGACGGTCGCCTCGACAGTGGCGAGCCGTCCATCGCGCACGATGGTCTCGATCATCCATTTCTCGACGTGGACTCCGTTCCCCAGCGCGTGGAGCTGTGTCTGAAATTCTGACCGGGAGCGCCCGTCTACAAACGTGACGAGGGCCTTACCGACCAGATGCTTGGCGGCCAATCCAAGCATCCCGGACGCGGCCGCGTTGGCTTCCTCGATTGTCCCCGAGTCGTCGGTCACCACATAGGGATCGGGGGCGAGATCGAACATCGTGCGGTAGCGGTTGCGCTGGATCTCGAGCAGGTTGAACGTGTCGAGGAGAGTTTCCTGCTGCGCGCGCAGCTCTTCCTCGGCAACGCTGAGCTCCTCGAACGCGTACATCAACTCCTCATGCCGCTGATCGGATGTCTGGCGCGTCGCTCCCTCGTAGTGCGCCGCGCTGGGCTCGCGCGGCACATCGACGGAGTTGGCAAACCGCTCGGTATCTGAGTTACTCGGAACGGGTGCTGTCAAGTTTCAAGGTCCTGAACGTGATTGGTACACTCGACCAGAATGCTGGAAACAGATGACTATACGCCACATTCACACTAAGCCACAAACGGGATTTTGCAATAGCGAATTGTGTACATCGCGCGCTATTCTCTGCTAACTACGCGTAAAGGGCGGCCGACGCTGCACCGCGACGCGCGCACGGGACATCAGCGAGCTTACACGCGTGAGCTTCGTGATGAAGGGTGGGGCGATATACAAGCAATGAGAAACTGAAATGAAGACTACCTGCCAGGGCCAGGTAGTCTTCATTTGTGTTTCAGCATTGAGAAGACCGTCGCGGCTCAGGGATCGTTGGGGTCTCCGTCTTCGTCGCCCTCATCCGGCCCGAAGTCGACATTGACGATGTCGCCGACCCTCTCGACGTGAACCACCTGCCGCATTATCTGTCCGCCGGCATTGATGGTCACCCAGTAGTCGCCGGCCTCGACGACATTCCCGGCACGGCCACCGCCGAAGAATCCGCCACCGCCGCCGCCGCCGCCGCCGCCGCCACCGCCGCCACCGGCTGCGCCTCCAATCGGTCCTTCAGCGGGGCGCAGATTTATCTCGCCCGGCGCCCCGCCGCCAAGACCGCCTTGCCCTCTCCTGCCGCCAGCCGCAGCCCTACCAGCACCGGCGGTCGTATCGGCGCCGCGCGCGGCGCGCAGCGAATCAGCACGCTGACGTCTTACACGTGCCGTGCTAATGCTGTCGCGCAAACCCGCGGGCCCGAGTGGCCGCGCTCGCGCGCGGAGATCCCAGTAGGCTCGGTGCAGACCGATTCCCCCGGGGCCCGTCAGCGTACGAACCGTGTCCCCCTTGATATTCGTGACCAGTATCCTGGTGGTGTCTCGGGCCGTGCCCGACGTCAGGCGGTAGACCAGCTCCGCTCCGTACGTCGGGTTGGGTGCAACAAAATATTTGTTGGCCGTGAAATTCTGGGTGTTTGCCTGCGAGTACTCGTACGCGGTCTTGGGCGTGAAGAAGTTGGTCGCGCGGGCCATCACGCCGTTGTTCATCTCCTCGAGCGGCGCAATGTCCACGATCCAGATCGACCGGCCGTGAGTCGCGGCAATGAGCTCGCGATCGCGCGGATGAATCTTGAGGTCGTGCACCGGCACCGTCGGCAGGCCGGTCATGAAGCGCTGCCAGCTCGCGCCGCGATCGGTCGAGACAAACGCGCCGACATCGGTCCCGACAAAAAGCAGATCGCGATTGACGGGATCCTCGCGAATGACGTGAACGAAATCGGCGCCACCCGTCGGGAGGTTGCTCGCGATCGATCGGAATGTTTTGCCGAAGTCGGTCGATACATACAGGTAGGGACGGAAATCGTTCTCCCCGTGGTTGTCGAACGCCACATAGACGGTCGCGGTATCGAAGTGCGACGGCTCGACGCGATTCACCCACGATTTCTTCGGCACTCCGGGAAAGCGCGTCGTGAGATCAGTCCACTGTCCGCCGTCGTTCGTAGTGAGCCAGACGTTGCCGTCGTCGGTTCCGACCCAGAGAATGCCTGGCCGTATCGGCGACTCGGCAACCGTCGTGATGGTGCCGTGCGTCTCAGCCCCGGAGTTGTCGCGCGTGATCCCGCCCGTGAGCTTGGTGCTCATGATGATGCGCGCCGAGTCCCTGGTGGAGAGATCAGGAGAGATCGGATAGAAGTGATCGCCCCGATCCGATGACCGGAGGAGGCGGTTTCCGCCCATGTAGACCGTGGATGCGGAGTGTGGCGACAGGAAAAACGGTGTGGACCAGTTGAAGCGATAGCCGCGCGCGGAATCCGCCCTCGCGCGCGCGCGAATTTCGGCGAGCGCGCGGACGGTTTCTGGCGTTTCCGGTTTCGCAGTATCACCGCGCGCGATGATTACCGAGTCCTCGAAGATGCTCGTCCGGTCCCGGCCGCCCCCGCGCATGATCGTCGCGCGCGTGTTCTGACCGATATTGAGGCGCGAGGCGTTACCGCCTTGTGACTCGCTGTAGACGATGTTCGGATCGTCAGGATCGATGGCGGTATAGAAGCCATCGCCACCGCCAACGTTGTACCAGTCATTGTTGGTGATTCCCACGCGGTTCTTGGCGCGCGATGGTCCGCACCACGATCCGTTGTCCTGAAGTCCACCGCACACCTTGTACGGCTTCTCCATGCTGTAGCTCACGGCGTAGAACTGCCCGATGGGAAACGTGTTGATGAAATCGTACGTCCCGCCGCGGTCATAGGTGACCGCGATTCCGCCGTCGTCGCCAAGGATGTAGTGCTCGGGATCGGCGGGGGCGNNCGGCGGGGTCGATCCACATGGCGTGCCAGTCGGTGTGAACGCCGAGCGCGCCGCGACGGTAGGTTTTCCCACCGTCCTCGGAGGTGCGGAACACCGAAGACATCCAGTAGATCCGATCGGAGTTGCGGGGATCGACGCGAATCTGCGAGTAGTAGAACGGCCTCGCGTCGCCGAGTCCACCGCCGCCCCCACCAGGCGGCTCGTTTCGAAAGGTCATCGTCCAGGTCGCGCCGCCATCGGAGGAGCGATAGATGCCGCTGTTGTTTTTCTGCTGCTTGCTCGTATCGGGCTTTTCACCGCGGGCAAGCGGGTGAGGAAGCGTGTCGGCCTCCACCCAGGTGTAGATGATCTGCGGATCGGACGGGGACACGGCGATGCCGATGCGCCCCTTCGTCGTCCCGGGGAACCCTCCGCCCTTTATCTCACGCCAGGTTGCTCCGGCGTCGGTCGACTTCCAGAGGCCGCTCCCAGGGCCGCCGCTCTTCAGGAAATACGGACCCCTCACTCTCTCCCAGCTCGACGCATAGAGAGTGTTGTGATCCTTGGGATCCATGGCAAGATCGACGAAGCCCGCCTTGTCGCTCACGAATTTCACCAGCTGCCACGTCGTGCCGCCGTCGGTCGATTTGTAGAGTCCGCGCTCGGGATTCGAATTCCACTCGTGCCCCAATGCGGCGACGTAGACGATGTTGGGGTCCGTGGGATCTACGACGATGCGCCCGATCTGCTGCGTCGCTTCGAGGCCCATGAGCTTCCACGTGCGGCCGCCGTCGGTCGATTTGTAGACGCCGCCGCCCGGCGAGATCGAGTTCCGCGAATCCTCTTCCCCCGTTCCCGCGTAGATGATGTTGGGATTCGATGGGGCGAGAGCGATGTCTCCCATCGAAATGATCTTCTCTTTGTCGAACAGCGGGGAGAAAGTGGTACCGGCGTTAATGGACTTCCAGATTCCCCCGGTGGCCGTGGCGACGTAAATGATCTTCGGGTTGCCGGGAACGGCTTCGACATCGGTGACGCGTCCGCTCATATTGGCAGGGCCGATCGATCGCCAGCGGAACCCGGCGAGTGTGGCAGAGTCCAGGGGAGCGGACAGCTGCGCGGACAGCGTTCCGGCGCAAAGCAAAGCGCCGGCGAGAGCGGAGAAGGCTGGGTGGGCTCGCATTGGATTGGCTTTCGGTTGGAAGTTCGATCCGTCGGGTGATCGGGACGGTTCCAGGATTAAGCTAATACGCAGGTCTCAGGTGCGATGCTGAACAGTGTCTCCCGCGCGGCGCTCCTCGGTGCTTAAGTTTCAGCGGAGAGTGAGCGACCGATACCGAATCAGGTGAGCAACTCATGACGACAATGATGACCCAGGGTGGTAACGCAGCGACGGCTCAGCAGGCGGCACCGGCGGCCGAGGGCCAGGCTGTGATAGGACCCGAGCCACCGGCGCCGCCGCGCACGTTTACCATCCGCGGGCGTGACGGCCTTCAAACGATCACGATTCCTCCAAACGCTTTCGACAACGTCATTCCGCAGCAGGTGGTGGACATCTCGATCGCGTTCTTCATGACTATGGCGATCATCATCATCGGCTTCCCGCTGGCGCGCGCGTTCGCGAGGCGCATGGACCGCCGCGGTGGCTCGGCGCAGATATCCAACGAGGTGTCGTCGCAGCTCGCACACCTCAATCAGGCCGTCGACGCGATCGCGGTCGAGGTCGAGAGAATCTCGGAAGGACAGCGGTTCACCACGCGGCTGCTGTCCGAACAGAAAGATGCGGCCAGGCAGACCCTCCCCTCCGGCGCGAATCGATAACACCGGGTCGCGGAACAACTAACTGAAGAATACCTGCCAGGGGCGATGGGCGTGCCGGCAGGGGGCTGCGGGCTCGTTAAGGTCGAGCGCTCGCGCCTCGTTTCGCGGGAAGCGTTAGTGTAAACGTGCTCCCTCTGTCCACCCCGGATTCGACGCTCACGTCTCCGCCAAGGAGCCGGGCGAGACTTCGGCTCACACTCAAGCCAAGCCCGGTCCCGCCGATTCTCCGGGTGGAGCGCTGCTCCACCTGCCAGAACGGGTCGAAGATTTTCCCCAGGTTCTCGGGCGCGATGCCGATTCCCGGATCAGAAATGGAGACGGCGACCGAGTCTCCGGTGAGCCGCGATCGAACGACGATGTCGCCATCATCGGAAAATTTGATCGCGTTCGAGAGCAGGTTCAGGAGTATCTGCCGCACCTTGCCGCTGTCTGTAAGGAGCCATGCATCGATCGTTTCATTTTGCAGTCGCAAGCCCTTTGCTTCGGCCAGCGGAGTCACCATTGTGAGGACCTCGGCGACGATCGCGCTGAGCTGAACCTCGTCACTCCGCACTACGTCCTTGCCCGCGTCGACTCGGCTGAAGGTGAGTACCTCGTCGATCAGGCTCAACAGGTGATCGGCGCTGGCGCGAATGCGCGCCAGCTGCGCGAGCTGTGACGGGTTGAGGGAGCCATTGATTCCCTCCGCGAGCAGCGACTGATAGCCGATGATTGCGTTCAGCGGCGTCCGCAGCTCATGACTCATCGTCGCCAGGAACGCCGACTTCGCATCGCTCGCGGCCAGGGCGCTCCGGTAAAGCTGCGCGTTGTCGATTGCTATCCCGGCCCGGGTGGCCAACTCCATAGCGAGCGACTGGTCGACTTCTCCGTAGCGGCGGCCCGTGTCGGTACTGATGAGAGTGAGCGCGCCGAGAGTGCGACCACGCGCGATCATTGGCACTACGAGCGCTGACTTGATCTGCAGCTCGCGCATGATGGCGAGGTGCTCGGCGTCTCGCGCGCCGGCAACCAGCATCTGATCGGAGATCTCCGGGTATATCTCAGGCTGACCGGTTCGCATGACCTGACCGACGCCGGTTGGTCCACCATAGTCTGGCGGATACCGCTTATTCAGCTCCTTTGCCCACTTGATCTTCGCCTCGTCCTTGTGCGACACGACAACCTGGCGGATCCCATCCGACTCGACGAGATCGACAGCGCACCAATCGGCGAGATCGCCGACGGCCAGCTTCGCCACGGCCTCGAGCGTCTTCTCGTAGTCGAGCGTAGAGGCGAGGACCCGGCTCGCATCGTTCAGCAGCTGGGCGCCCTGTTGCTCGCGTTTTCTGCGGGTGATGTCGCGAGTGAACGTCATTACCCCACCACTCACGGGGACGATGCTGTTCTCAATCCACGCGTCGAGCTCGGAAGAATACTCTTCGTACTCGATGACCTTCGCTTCCCGCAGCGCGCGCCTCGTCTCCGCCTCGAACCTCGTGCCCCTCAGCCGTGGCATCACGTCCCAGAGCACTTTCCCGGTTACCTGCGAGGCGTCGATCCCAATCGCCGTAAGGTTCCGCGCGCCGCTCGGGTTCACGTATCTCCACCGCCACTCGGAATCGAAGACGTTGGCGGCGTCTGGAAGATTCTCGAGCACTCGCTCGAGGCGTAGTCGCGCGCTTTCGGCGGAGTCGCGTGCCTGTTCGGCCGTGCGACTGGTGAGATTGAGCGCGTCATTGGTCGATCGGAGATCCTCGGCGGTGGCCTCGAGCTCCGCGGCCTGCGATTCCATCTCAACCGCCTGCATCTCGAGCTGCTCCGATTGGTGCTCGAGGTCCTGGTTGACATCCCTGAGCGCGGTGTTCGCGTTGTCGCGCTCCTTCAGCGCGCGTGAGAAGGCAAGATTGACAAGGGCGCTGACAAGCAACGCGATGACTCCGGCGGCGCCAACGGCGAACGAGGCGTTGCGCACGCTCCTTTGCTCGGCGACGCGTCGCTCGGCCAGCACGGTTTTCTCCCGTGCCTGGAGGTCCGATACGAGCGACCGCAATTGATCCATCTTCTCCTTTCCGGCGAGCAGGCCCACGGAGGTCGCCGCCTCGCTCACGGCGCCGCGCCGCCGCAATTCGATCGCACTATCGAGAAGCGCGAAGCGCACAGGAATGAGTGCTTCTATGGCATTGAGTCGGGCACTCTGTGCCGGCTTACCTCGCACGAGTCGCCGCAGTGAATCCAGCGAGCGAGCAATATCGGCGCGAGCGCCGACGTAAGGTTCGAGGAAGGCTTCGTCGCCCGTCAGCAAGTAGGCTCGCTGTCCCGTCTCGGCGTCAACCGCTCGCGTAAGAAGGGCGTCGGATCCTTCGATGATCGCGCTGCTGCGCCCCACCTCCTGCACGTCGGACACCACGCTGCGCGCCCGCTCGTAAGCGAGCGCGCCGACCAGCAGAACCAGAACTGCCGGAACCAGCGCCAGAACGCGTCGCTGCGCTGTACCGGAAAGTCTGAGGTCCAAGCGGGATTTCTCTCCTGTGAATCGTAATGCGCTGACTCGCGATCTTCATTCGATCGTGCGAGAGGAATGACCACTGGCTACTTTCGGGCCACGGCGCCTGGACAACGGTACGGGGCCGGATTTTTGCTTTATCGGTCGCATGCTCTTGTCGAATCCCGAGCGGAGGCCCCGCGCTTGCACGAAGGGAGGAAATCAGAATGAAGGCCGGTGATTTCGCGCGTCCAATCAACGCCCTCGCGCTTCTTTTGTTGCTGGCGGCGTGTGGCACGCGCGCGCACGTCGAGGCCAGGAATCCCGCTCTCGCGCTCGCGCCAACATGCGCCGACGCGGTGCCGGTTTATGCGAGCAGCGCAAACGTACCGTACGACTATTATGAAGTCGCTCTGATCACAGCCGAGGGCAATTCGGTTTACACCGGCAACGGCGACGTGCTCAAGGCGGTGCGCAAGCAGGCGGCTAGCGTCGGCGCGAACGGCGTGGTAGTCGATTCGCTCCGCGCGACGCACGCGACCGTCAAAATCCTCGGCGCCGCCCTTGGCGGCAAGGACGCCGATCGGAAGGCGCGTGCCGTCGCGATATGGATGCCGAGCGACACCGCCCGCGTGCGCGAAGCGTGCAGCGGAAAGTGACAGCGGCCGCGTGGCTCTCGATGATTGCCGCGACTGGCTGCAGGGACAGCCCGTGGACTCCGATGGGGGGCGCGGAGGTCGTGCTCTCGGAGATAAAGCTCGGCGGTGCGTCTGATGTCTCGAAGCGAATCGATTCCGACGAGAATTTTGGGCGCACCGTGATGAGCGGCATCGCCACTGGCGATAGCCTGTGGCTTCAGGTCGCCGACAAGCTTACCCCCACCTCAGCCGCCGCCGAGGCTACGATGTCCATCGCACTTGCTTCCGCCCTGCCCCACTCGCCCGACAAGGTTCTGGCACTCGTCGGCGACAAGTATCCGATCGAGGAGGTGTGCGGCATCCCGTTTCTCAAAGGAGATTCCGCGCTCGTGATCACCTATCACGATGAGGCGACCGCCGCGGTCGCCCGGGTGCGGACGGTCTCGTTGTCACCCACGCGCGACGCCTGCCGCGCTGCCCTCGACGATGCGCGCGACCGCCGGCTCGAGCGAATCAGCCCGTCCTACCTCGTGAAGAACAAGCCGGTGGCACCGCCACGCCGGGTCCGGAGGAAGGTGGTCAAGCCACCCCAACCCGTTACCCCGCCAGACACTAGCTCGTCCGATTGACGACATTGAAAGAGACCCGGTTGTCGGGGACTCGTTCTTTGCGTTAGACTGGAACCAGCGTCTGAACAACGGCCGACCGGCCGAGCGCGGGCGCTCCATCAACAAGGAGTTGCTTTGAAGCGTTCTTTTTTCGTTGTTGCCCTCGCGGGCTCGGCGCTTGTCTCGGCACCCTTTGAGGCGCGCGCTCAGGCATCGACGGTTGCAAAGCCGGTGCAGTTCGGTATTGCCGCGGGAGCGGCGATCCCGGTGAGCGACCTGTCTACCTTTTTTAGCACCGGATTCAACGGTACCGTGACGGTCGGGTTCCATCCGCAGTTAATTCCGCTCGGAGTCCGGGTCGACGGCGCGTATAACCAGTTCGGGGTTAAAGGGGGCGGGGGCAGCATTCATTTCACTAGCGTGACCGGCAATCTGGTGTACAGCATCCCCTCAGAGACGGTCGCACCGTACCTCATCGGCGGGGCCGGCCTGTACAACATTGGCGGGTCTGGCGGCGGTGGNNGCGGTGGATCGAGTAACAAGTTCGGCTGGGACATCGGCGGTGGCATCACGATGCCCCTGAGTGGGTTCGACACTTTCCTCGAGGCGCGCTACAACCAGGTTCAGGGGAGCGGCGGATCCTCGAAGTTCATTCCGATCACGTTCGGAGTGATGTTCTAGGGTTACCCCTGGTCGGATCGAATGAAACGGGAGAGGGCTTTTAGCCCTCTCCCGTTTTGCTTGCTCCACTGCAACCTGACGCCCGATTCAGCGATACTCCATGTAGACTCATCTTTCGTCCTCGTGGATCAGCGGTTGAACCCGGAGCTGAATGCGCATTCTCGTGGTCGATGACGACAAGGCGATACTCAAGCTGATAACCCGCGTGCTCCGCGACGAGGCCTACGCGGTAGACACGGCATCGACCGGCGAGGAAGCGCGGACGCTCGCGCTCGTGAATGAGTACGACGGAATAATCCTCGATCTCCACCTGGGGGACCGTCATGGGTTCGAGATTCTTCAGGAGCTGAGGCGGAATGGACGCCCCACGCCCGTGCTTCTCTACTCCGGACAGGCCGACACTGAAACCATTGTCCGCGGCCTCGACGCCGGCGCCGATGATTACGTCGTCAAGCCGGTCTCCAACGAGGAGCTGCGGGCGCGTGTACGCACTCTCATCCGGAGAGGCGCCGGAAGCTCGCGCGTCGGCGAACAGGCCAACGTGGGCAATCTCACCCTCAATCGCCTGACGCGCCGCGTGACNNAGACGTCAGCCTCACATCAATGGAGCTGAAGCTCCTCGAGCACCTGATGATGAGGACCGGCGAGACTGTTTCCAGGAGTGAGCTCCACGACAAAGTGTGGGACATGCACTTCGATCCCAGCTCGAATGTCATCGATGCCCATATCGCCCGATTGAGGAAAAAACTGCAGAAGTCAGGCGCCTCAGCGGCCATTACAACCCGTCGCGGGATCGGCTTCGTGCTCGAGCCCGTAACTCCTTCTCCTGCCACCACTTGGCCTATCGGAAAACAGTGACAATCTAGTCATAATCGCTTAACAAAGC
>PKVB01000104.1 GCA_003131365.1 Gemmatimonadota bacterium
GCGGAGACGCGGAGACGCGGAGTGCGTGAGAAAGTACTAAACTTCGCAAAGAGGCCGATCCTCGTGCAATCGTCGAGGACGCTTGGTACAACGGTATGAACGCCGCCGTACAATCTCCGGTGGAGGTACGGCCATGCGGCGCTTTTCCATCCTCATCCTTCTCATTGCTTCGGCTGTCACGTTGCGCGCGGCTTCCTACGAAGCGCGATCGCCGCAATACGCGGTGGCATTCGACGTCGTGCCGCTGGGAGTGAGCGGCGCGCGTTACGATATGAAGATCACTGATGTGGTCAGCGGCGAGCTTCTGGCCTCACCGCAATTGACGACGAATCTCGGGCAACCGGCGGAGGCCGAGATCGATGTTCGAGACCTGCATATCCGCGTTCGCGNNCGGTGAGGACATCATCGACACGATCGAATCCTACTGGTCAACCGGGCCACAAAAGAGGATCACCACAGGACCTGATGGGCTGCTCGGCGTGGGAGGGGACGTCAAAGCGCCCGTCGTCATTAACCGGGTAGAGCCCATCTACCCCGAGGAAGCCCGCAAGGCACGGATCATGGGCATCGTGATCGTCAAGGCGGTCATCACCCGGGATGGTGTCGTGAAGGATGTCCAGATCCTCAAGCCACTGCCATTCGGCCTCGATCAGGCGGCTGTCGACGCGGTGAAGCAGTGGACGTTCAAGCCGGCCACACTCGACGGAAAGCCGGTCGACGTCTACTTCAACCTGACGATCAACTTCAAGCTCTCCACGCCACCACCTCCGTCCCCACCGCCGGACTGAGCCGGTATCATGCGCGGATGCAAAACGAAAACGATGGCGGCGGAGTCAATCGGAGACACTTTCTGGAGTTGGCGGCGCTCGGTTCGGCGCTGGCGCTGGCAAAGCCGCTGACGGCAGTGGCGCAGACATCCCCGGCGGCGTCCGTGACGCNNTCGATGCGCTCGACAAGCGCGGGCCGGCCATCAACGCCATCATCGAGCTGAACCCCGAGGCGCTGGCCATCGCGGACGCCATGGACCGCGAGCGCAAGGCGGGACATGTGCGGGGGCCGCTGCACGGGATTCCGGTGGTGATCAAAGACAACATCGACACTGCCGACCGGATGGCGACGTCGGCCGGCTCGCTGGCGCTGGCGGAGAACCACGCCGCGCGCGATGCCTTCGTCGCCGCACGGTTGCGCGAGGCTGGCGCGGTGATCCTCGGCAAGACGAATCTCAGCGAGTGGGCGAACTTCCGTTCGACGCATTCCTCGAGCGGCTGGAGCGGACGCGGAGGTCAGGCAAAGAACCCGTACGTGCTCGATCGGAATCCCTGCGGCTCGAGCTCGGGATCTGGCGGAGCGGTATCGGCGAACCTCTGCGCCGCGGCGATAGGAACTGAGACAGACGGCTCGATCGTTTGCCCATCGTCCGCCAACGGCATCGTCGGAATCAAGCCAACGCTGGGGCTCGTGAGCAGAGCGGGAATCATCCCGATTGCGCACAGTCAGGACACGTCCGGCCCAATGGCGCGAACGGTAAGAGACGCGGCGATCATCCTCAACGTGCTGGCGGGGATCGACCCCCGCGACCCCGCGACATCAGCCGGCCACTCGCGTGGCCAGTTGGATTACACCAGGTACCTGGACCCGAACGGATTACGCGGCGCGAGAATCGGGGTCGCCCGAACCAAGTTCTTCGGCTACAGCGATGTCACCGACAAAGTCATCAACGATGCGATCGAAGGCATGAAGGCGCAGGGCGCGGTGATCGTGGATCCCGCCAATATTGTGACCGCTGGAAAGTTCGACGACAGCGAGTTCGACGTCCTCCTCTACGAGTTCAAGGCAGATCTCAATAAGTATCTCGCCTCACTCGGACCCAAGGCACCGGTGAGGACACTGCAGGACATCATCGCCTTCAACGACCAGCACAAGGACACGTCGATGCCGTGGTTCGGGCAGGAGATCATGATCCAGGCTCAGGCGAAAGGTCCGCTCACTGAGAAGAAATACCTCGCCGGCCTCGCGAAGGATCTCCAGATGTCACGGGTGGATGGGATTGATGCTACCATGAACAAGTACAAGCTTGACGCGATCGTGGCGCCGACCGGAAGTCCGGCGTGGGTCACAGATCTGGTCAACGGGGATCACTTCTCCGGCGCGAGCTCGACACCCGCGGCAGTCGCGGGCTACCCGAACATCAACGTGCCGGCCGGGTTCTCACACAATCTCCCGATCGGCATCTCGTTCTTCGGACGCGCGTACAGCGAGCCGACGCTGATCAAGATTGCCTACGCGTACGAGCAGGCGACCAAGCATCGGCGGGCACCGACCTTCATTCCGACACTAGCCTCAGAGTAGGGATACATCCGCTCAGATGCGCCGCTCTGACGACGAGATTCGGGTACCGTTCACGCCGAAGAGGGCATTGCGTCGCGCCGCTTCAACCAGCGCCAGTGGATGCCGAACAGGACAGCGGCGAGCACAATGAGAAGGAGATTGCCGACGAGCGAGCGAGTCGCGCGAAAGCGCGCGTTCCCCGTCGCGGTCTCACGCTCGGCGTCGTAAAGACGTCGTAGCGCGGAGTCGGATGCCGCGGTGTCAACTGCTACTTTGACGGGAGCTACACTCGCGGGCATTGGACCAGCCTGGGCGCGCCCCCCGGCCTGATTTTTCATCTCCACCTTGTACACTTCGAAGTTCGTGAGCGTTCTCCCCATTCTGGTGCCCTCCGCGCGAATGGGATCGCTCAGATCGATCGCGGCATCGACGACCTGCTTGATGGCGATCAGCATCACGATGACCGTGATGAGACAAACCGCGTAGCCGTACATCTGCGAAATGCGATTATTCATCCGATCCATCCGGTTTCTTCGTTGGCGTTCGTTCTGGCTTGTGCTGCATTCTCCAGCTGATCTGACAGCGCGTTCGGATCCGTTACCGGTTTGTCGCAGGTGTAACCCCGACAGACATACGCGGTCGCCTTGCTGTCTACCAGCGGCCGGTTCTCCAACAGCTTGACCGTCGTGCGCGACCCGGGAGCTCCGCCCGCCAACACGAGTGATGGAACGTACCGCTCGGCCACCGTGCGCTCCAGTGCCCGGAAGCCCGGGTGGGATGTCTCTCCAACGAGGGCAACCTCGATCGCGCCGTAGAGCTCCATGTCCGCGCAGCCGAGCAGATGCCCGAAGGCAGTGGGGAAGCGAAGCATTGGCTCGGCGAGTGTCTCGAGCGCAAGAATGGCGCGGCGGCGGTATTCGCCGTCATGCTGCAGCTCGGCGAGATAGAGGAGGAGCTCGACGGCAAGCGACGTCCCGGAAGGCGTCGCGTTGTCGGTGATATCGCGGGGTCGAGTTATCAGCTGCTCCGCATCGCGCGCGGTATCGAAGAATGCGCCGACCCCATCGTCCCAGAACCAAGCGATCATCGCGTCGGCGATCTCACGGGCGTGCGTTACCCAGCGTTCGTCGAAGGTGATCTCATAGACGGCGAGAAATCCCAGGGCGACCGCGGCGTGGTCCTCCAGAAATCCGCTGATCCGTGTGACGCCCTCCTTGTGCGAGCGCATCACTCGTCCGTCGCGGACCATCTCGCGCGCGAGGAATTCAGCGTTTCGTGTCGCCAACGTGGCGAAATCATCCCGACCGAAGGCCCTCGCCGCGGTCGCGACACCTCGGAGCGTCAGGCCGTTCCAGGAAGCTAGGATCTTCTCGTCGCGGCCGGGCCAGACGCGGCGCGCGCGCGTGTCGTAGAGAGCTTGCCGCGCCCGCTCGAGGATGGCATCGAGCGTTGCCTCATCCACCCCGGCGCGCACCGCTGCGGCGACGCGATCCGAACGTACGAAGAGGATGTTGCTTTCTTCAAAGTTTCCGCCGGGTGTCACGCCATAGTAAGTCTTGAACGCGGGGGAGTCGGCGCCGAGGAGGGAATCGAGCTCGTCTGCGCTCCAGACGTAGAATCTGCCTTCGTGCCCTTCGCTGTCGGCGTCGAGTGAAGAGTAGAAGCCGCCCACGGGCGCTGTCATCTCCCGACTGAGCCACTCGACAGTCTCGATCGTTATTCGGCGGATTTCTTCGTCTTTTGTCGCTTGCCACAGGTGCGCGCCGAGCCGAGTGAGTAGGGCGTTGTCATACAGCATCTTCTCGAAGTGCGGGACGAGCCAGCTTGCGTCGACCGAGTAGCGGGCGAAACCGCCGCCGATCTGATCGTAGATTCCGCCGCGCGCCATTTTGCGGAAGGAATTCACGACCATCTCGAGCGCCTCGTCGGTGCCGGTCCGCTTCCAGTGGCGAAGCAGGAAATCGAGCACCATCGTCGCCGGGAATTTCGGAGCCGAGCCGAACCCTCCGTTCTGCGCGTCGTAGCGCTGCGCGAGCGATCGATAGACGGTCTTGAGCATCTCCGGGGTGAGGCCGCCGCCGGGCCGAGTCTGGGCGAGATTGCTCTGGTAGATCTGCCGGAGCTGTTCCGCGCTCTCAGCTACGCCTTCGCGTCTCTTCACGTAGGCGTCGGTCACCGACTGAAGAACCGTCCGGAACGATGGCAGGCCGTGCCTGTCGTCGGGCGGGAAATACGTCCCACCGTAGAACGGGCTTCCGTCGGGCATGAGGAACATCGTCATTGGCCAGCCGCCCTGGCCGGTCATCGCCTGCAC
>PKVB01000089.1 GCA_003131365.1 Gemmatimonadota bacterium
TGCGGATCGCTCCCGCGCAGCGACTTGTGGTAGGCCGAGAGCATGTTGAAGTGGACTTCGCCCGATTTGTCATGGTGGGCGAAGCGCTTCTGCATCGCGTCGCGCGCGACTGTCACGGTGATTCGACCAGCTTGACCAAGGTGATCGGCAGCAGCCTCGAGGACTGTTAGTGCCCGGCGCGCATCGCCGTCGGCCTCGCGGGTGATCATCTCGCGCGCATCGTCCTCCAGCGTTACATGCATCGCGCCGAGCCCGCGTTCGTTGTCGAGAAGCGCGCGGTCGACGACGGCGCCGATATCGCCTGTGGTGAGCGGATTCAGAACAAAGACGCGCATCCGCGAGAGCAGCGCGCCGTTGANNGTTGAAGCGGTGGATCTCGTCGACGAAGAGGATCGTCTGCCGGCCTAGCTGAAGCCTTTGCGCGGCTTCGTCGACCACTTCGCGCACTCTTGGAATGCCTTCAGTGACCGCCGAGAACGGGACGAATTCGCGATCGGTGTACTGGGCGATCAGTCGGCCGAGGGTGGTCTTGCCCGAACCGGGCGGCCCCCAGAAGACCATCGACTTTATGTTGCCCGTTTCGATGGCCGATCTCAGGGCTTTTCCTGGGGCGAGCAGGTGCTCCTGTCCGACAAATTCTTCGAGTGTGCGCGGGCGCATGCGCGCGGCCAGGGGCTGCGCGGTCTCGCGGGCACTCCAGAAGCTTTCTTCCCGGGAGCTTGTGTTAGCTTGCGGGCGTCGGAATTTTTTTGGCATCTCGCTACCCTAAGGATAACGCGGTCGACGATGGCGCGGCTGTCTCGATTGAAGGCGCTTCCCAGCTAAGGACGGACGGATGGATAGCGTTGTTCGTGCAGTGAAAGCCTCAATGGTGTCTCGGCTTATCGGCGTAGGTCTGGTTTTTCTCGTCGCCACCGTGAGTGCATGCGGCGGCGGCGACATCGTCACACCGGTACCGCCCGGCCAAATGGCGATCGTTTCGGGTGACAACCACTCAGCTACGGCCGGTCAGGCTCTGCCCACCCCGCTCACAGTTGCCGTGACCACAGCGGCCGACGCTCCGGTGGTCGGCGACACAGTCACTTGGACGATCATGACTGGGACCGGGAGCTTGTCGGCAACTTCGGCCGTTACGGATGCCGCTGGGCACGCAGCGGTCAACTGGACATTGGGACAGGAGACTGGCACGCAGTCAGTGCAGGCGAGTGTTCGCTGGAGACCGCCCGGCAACAAGGGGTTTTTCGGGATCGGCGTGGCGTTTTCTGCGACGAGCGCACCGCCACCACCGCCCCCTCAGAACGCGATCCTTCACTATGACGGAACTGAGTGGAGCGTTGTACTACAAGGCATTAGTACTGCGCCGGTGCTGCTAAACTCGGTTTGGGGTGCGTCGTCGTCAGCGGTTTTCGCCGTCGGCTCGCAGTGCGGCTTGGAGTTGGTGCTGCGATATGACGGCACCTCCTGGACCCCACCTCCACAGAGCTGTCTCCACGGGGGCCTAAACGAGCTATCCAGCGTGTGGGGAAACTCTACGTCGGATGTTTTTGCGATCGCGCGTCAACCATTGCCGCCGTTCGGCGGGACTTCGATCCAGCACTTCGACGGACAATCATGGACGAGCCAGTATTCCCGCGGTTGCTCATTTTGCGATCCTTATCTGAACGCCGTGTGGAGCAGCTCACCCAACTACGCGACTGCCGTTGGCGACAGCGGATTCATCGTGCACTACGACGGCGCCGCGTGGACGCCGCAGACAAGCGGCACGACACAGCACCTCGAAGCTCTCTGGGGCACCGGGTCGGGCGCGAGCGCAGCGCTCTTCGCAGTCGGAGCCAGCGGGACCATCCTTTCCTTCGACGGGACCAGCTGGCACTCTCAAACAAGCGGCACGACACAAGAACTCTTCGGGATCTGGGGAACGTCGGCAACCGATGTGTTCGCCGTCGGCGGAGGCGGGACCATTCTGCACTACGACGGTACCGCGTGGACTACACAGAACAGTGGCTCGACTCACACGCTACGCGGTGTTTGGGGAAGCTCCGGCAGCTCGGTCTACGCCGTGGGTGATGCGAGCACCATTTTGCGCTATGACGGATCGAGTTGGACGTCGCAGTCAGCCGGCGCGTCTATTGAGTTACGCGGCGTATGGGGAAGCTCGCCAACTAACGTGTTCGCGGTGGGTAGGCCGAANNGAAATTCTAAGAAATCGGAGGTGCTACTCGCCGCGGGCTAAGCCCCTACCAGGCGGCGAGCCACGTAGTAGAGCGCGCAACCAAGGAAGAAACTGAGAGGCAGACTCCACCCCTTCTTGCCCTGAAACTCGGGAACCAGATTCGACGCGCCGACGTACAGCGTCACACCGGCAGCTAACGGCAGTCCGTACTGCTCGAGAATGGGGAGCTGCTGCGTGAGCAGCGCTCCGACCAAACTTGAGACTGCGAGCGCGCCGCTGGCTGCGAGCGCGGCCCCCTTGCTCTCGCCCGACGCCAGGAACAGGCTCGAGATCGCGAGTCCTTCGGGCAGCTTGTGCAGCAGGATCGCGACGAATACCAACAGCCCCAGTGCGTGACTCACGCCGAACCCGCTGGCGATCGCCACGCCATCCACGAACGTGTGCAGAATCAGGCCGGCAAGCGCCGTGAAGCTCACGAGCTTCGTGACGTGGTGGACCTCTTCGCCGAAATGGAAATGCGGCGCCAGCGTGTGCTGCGTGAGGTGGACGAGCAGGTAGCCGATCAGGATCACGATCGCCGCCGACTCGCCATGAATCTTGATGGCGTCGGGAACGAGATCGAGCAGCGCCACCGACACCATGAACCCGGCCGAGAGCGCGACCATGTTGTTGAGAGCGCGAACGCTCCACCGGGAGCGGGAGACGACCGCGACGGCGCCGATGATGTTGGCGCTCGCCGCAATGGCGGTGTAGAGGAGAGCGGTTCCGTTCACTGCAGATGGCTTAGTGCGTCGGGCGGCATTGCTATGCCTCGAACCGCGATGTATTGATACAGAGGCGAAGCCAGAGGAGCGATACAGTGTCGGAAATGGGAATCTTCCGAATCACGATTGGTGTCGAAAACATCGCACAGCGCGGCGCAGTCCAATACATCACCGACACTCTTGTCGATACCGGCAGTGAGCTCACCTGGATCCCGCGAGAGACCCTGCAATCCATTGGCGTCGCTGTCGAGCGGCAGCGTGCCTTCATCGTCGCAGACGGACGCCGTGTCGAGCGCGACATTGGATACGCCATCGTTCATGCGAGCGGATCCGTGACGGTAGACGAGGTCGTTTTTGCCGAAGAAAGCGATTTCGCCCTCCTGGGCGTGCGCTCGCTAGAAGGGCTCAATCTCCGTGTTGATGTTGTAACCAAGCAGCTCGTCGACGCGGGCCCGGTGCTGGCGGCGGCCCTCCTCACGCGCTCTTGATGGACAGCCTCTCCGCTGCCGCGGCTATCGCGTCGCTCAGCGCCGGCGCCGGCGCGCGCTCCCACGACTGAATCCCCCACATCCGCTCCTCAAGCGACGCGCGCTCCTCGAGGTTCATGCTGTTGAGGAGGTACATCCACCGATCCGAGCGCGAATAAATAAAGAGCTCGATCTGCGGATTGAGCGTGAGCTGATCGTCGGGCGTGAACAGCGTGATCTCGACGCCGCCGTAAGTCGAGAGCGGAACCTTGAGACGGGCGACCGCGTCGCGAACATCGGGAAGCGCAATCGTCTGCCCCGACCAGGAGCTTTGCGATCTCGCGTCGTGGATATAGACGTCCACCGCCGGCGCCATCAGCTCGCTCAGCGTATAGAACAAATCCACCACCCGCTCGGCGTTCGCGACTACTTTCGCCTCGTAGATGTCGCCCGTGCGCGTGAATGTGAAGCCGTCCTGTCCTGACCTGAATCGCTTCCAGACGGTCGAATCGGGGGTGGCGCTTCTAAATAACATCGGATCGCTCGCTAGGGTTTACCATCCAATCTTCTTGCGAGATCCACGAGCTGCTCGTTGGTATTCTTCCGTGGATCATTAATAACCGCATCGAGAAGCCTTCGTAGAGTCGCCCCGACAGCGGGCCCGCTGATTCCGAGCTTTTCCAGATCGGTCCCATCAATCGCCAGGTCGGAGATCGCTATCGCGTCCTTGTAGGCGATCCTCATCGCGCGCTTGTAGACCGAGGCCACCGTTTGCTTGTACGGCGCCGGCTCCCCGGCCTGCCGAGCGGCCCACCAGAATGCGTCGGCCAGGCGGAGTAGTGGGGCAAGACGCGTGCGCCCGGCGCTGGCGGCCCAAGTCCGGATCACAGCGCTCGGAGGATACTGGTCCATGCTCCAGGGATCAGCCGCGCCCACCTCCTCGGCTTTCAGCAAGGCCGCGGTCATGGACGGGCCGAGCTGCTGCCAGCGCTCGACCAGCAGTGCAATCCATTCACCCTCGCTATTGGAAAAGCGAAGGTCCTTGAGCGTTTTCCTGACCGTCGCCGCTGGCATGGATGCGAATAGCCCGGCGATGCGGGTGGATCGCCGCGCCGGCCGGCCGGGCAGAAGGGGACGGCGCAAATGATCGAGGGGCAGGAGCTGGCCGTTGGTGACGTGGGCGAGCGCGGGAATCAGCGTTCCAAACGCCCCGGTGTCGCGCCACATCGCGAATGCTTTGCTGGGCAGGCGCACCTGGTCCATCGTCTTCTCGATCTCCTGCTTCACGCGCTCCGCGGAAAGATGCGACAGCTCGGGCGCGCTCTCCACGATCGCGTCCCAGGTATCACGCTCGATGTCGAAGCTGAATCGAGCCGCGAACCGGATCGCGCGCAGCGCGCGCAGGCGATCCTCGCGCATCCGGTCCCGTGGATCTCCGACGGCGCGAATGAGCCTCCCCGCCAGATCCTTGCGTCCGTCGTAGGGATCCCGCAGCTCGTCCTTGCTGGGCGAATAGGCGATCGCGTTGATGGTGTAGTCGCGGCGCGCGAGATCGTCGTCGAGCGACGCGCCGAACTCGACGACCGCGTGGCGCCCGTCGGTCTGCACATCTTTGCGGAACGTCGTCACCTCGTGCATCACGTTGTCGTGGTCGAGGACTCCGATCGTTCCGAACTCGATCCCGACGGGGACAGTGCGCTTGAACAGCTTCCGCACCTCGGGCGGCTTGGCCGCGGTGGCGAAGTCCCAGTCAAGATGGGGGTGGCCGAGTAGGGCGTCACGGACGGCGCCGCCGACGCACCAGGTCTCGAAGCCGGCGTCCTCCAGGCGCTTGGCGATACTCCGGACGGTCTCGGGTGGATCGAGGGACTTGACGTTGGCCGGCTGAACGGATTTCGGTGGGCTCATCTACCTATGAATCAAACATGTTTCGGATCTCCGCGTCGTTCATGCCCGCCCCCAGGGCGAGCATGAGGTCGATCCGCGCCTGCTGTGCTCGGCGGGAGCCTCCGAAAATGGCGCCCATTTCCTCCAGCCGCCGACCGCCGCCGGGATAACCGTAAGTGTGTCCCACTCTGCCGCCCTGTGTGCGCGACGTGAGCACGACTGGTTTTCCATCCGCCACCCAGCGCTGAATTCCGGGGACCATGGCCGGCGGGACATTCCCCCGCCCCATCGCCGCGAGCACAAGCCCGCGCGCCTGCTCCCGCGATGCGTCGAGCAGGCGAGCATCTGATCCGGCGGCGGCAAAAATGATGTCGATGGGAGTCGCCAAAATGTTAGGTGTTATGACGGGGGGCGACGGTGGCATCTCGCGCCGGAGGATCAGCTCGCCATCGTCCAGAACTCCGAGCGGACCGAGCCCGGGACTCTCGAATGCGTCAAGCAGGTGCGTGTTGGTCTTGGTCGTATCAAGTGCCGCGAAAATCTGTCCGCCAATCACGACCATCACCCCGTACCCCCTCGTTTCGGGGCTCGCCGCGACCCGCACCGCCTCGAAAAGATTCGCTGGCCCGTCCCACCCGAGGTCGCTCACCGTCCGCATCGCGCCGGTGAAAACAATCGGCTTCTCGCTCGCGGTCGATCGCGCCACGAGGTACGCCGACTCCTCCAGAGTGTCGGTCCCATGCGTGATCACGACCCCCGTCACTTCGGGCCGCGCCAGATGCTCGACGATGCGATTCCTCAGCGCCCACATTCGCTCCACCGTCATGTGCGGGCCGGGGAACTGCCCCCACTCCTCAGTCTCTACAGCCGTGATCGCGCGTATGCCCCTCGTCGCCTGCAGAATCTCGGCGGGCGTCAAGCCGGGTTGAGAGCCGCTGCCGCCGGGATCGTTGCGCATCGCGATCGTTCCGCCCGTGAACAGGATCACTATCATGGGACGTGAACAAGGGGCCGCGCGCGCTGTTGCCCGCACGCCACAGAGGCAAGTCCGGGCGTACTGACCTGACAACTGGCACCTACGCTTCTGACGCCTCCCACCCCGTTCTTTGCAGTTGCAGTCACCCTCACCTCAGCCGCCCACACGAGAAATTCGCTGCATGGCCCGCTCCGGGAATTCCCCAAGAAGCTCCGGCTCCCGACAAGCAATCTCCATCGCGCGAGTCATAAGGGCGTCGACAGTGAGGAGATCGAGCGCCGACGCCCGCGTCTCGCAGTCCGTCCGCAGAACGTTGTCCAGCAGCCGCTCCACGGCGTCCAACACTTCGCTAGCGGTTGGAGACCGATTGTCATCGAGAGCGCCCCGCATCGCTGCCTCCAGCTCCCGGGGCGGAAGCGGATTGCCTGGGCTCGCTCGGTCGTCCCCCGGATTGCCTGGGCTCGCTCGGTCGTCCCCCGGATTGCCCTTACTCACGCGGTCGCGGCGAGGTGCTTCCGGATCATCTCCGGCGCGTCCGCGACCGCCGTCGCCATGCGCTTTGCGTCGGGTATCCCCGCCTGCGCCATATGCGGCTTGCCGCCTCCCTTCCCGCCCGCGGACGCGGCCAGCTCGCGAAGAATGATGTCGGCGCGGACTCCACGGTCGCGCAGATCATCGCTCACCACAGCGAGCATTGTGTTCTTGCCGTTGTCGAACGATGCCGCGAGAACCCCAACGCCCGATTCCATCTGCTCGCGCAACGCGTCACCCATCGCCTGCAGCGCGGGCAGATCCGGCGCGGTCACATTCGCAGCCACGACTCGTACGCCGTTGACGACCGAGCCCTGTTCCACGAGTGATTTGATCGCGCTGCCGCCGCCACCGGTCCGGATCGCTTCGTCGAGACGCTTCTCGAGTGCGCGACGATCCTCGACCAGGGCCTGCACACGCTTCACCACCTGGCCCGCGGGCGCGCGCACCAACGATTCGATTTCCTTCAGCTCTCGCTCGTGCTCGCGGAAGACACTGAGCGCAGCGCGGCCCGTCACCGCTTCGATGCGCCGGACTCCCGCCGAGATGCCTGTCTCGCTCACAATCTTGAAGAGGGCGATTTCAGCGGTGTTGCGGACGTGCGTGCCACCGCACAGCTCGATGCTCAGCCCGGGGATACTGACGACTCGCACGACATCACCGTACTTCTCGTTGAAGAGGTGCATCGCGCCGCTTGCAAACGCTTCGGCCTTGGGTTTCTCCTCGAACGTGAGCTGAACGCCCTCGAGAATTCCACGATTGACGATGTTCTCGACATCCGCGAGCTGTTGCTGGCTCAGCGGGCCGTGGTGCGAAAAATCAAATCGAAGTCTATCCGGCGCGACGAGCGAGCCGTGCTGCTGCACGTGCTCGCCGAGGACTTGCCTGAGGGCGGCGTGGAGGAGATGCGTGGCGGTGTGGTTACGCTCGGTGTCGCGGCGACGGTCGCGCGGCACCGTCGCTCTCGCCTTTCCGAGCTGCACCTTGCCGGTGGCTTTTCCGAGTGCCGTGATGCGTCCGTCGACTTTGCGGACTTCGTCGACGTCAACGCTCCAGCCATCGCCCTTGATCTCCCCCCGGTCGGAGATCTGCCCGCCGGATTCGACATAGAACGGCGTCTCACGAAGTATTACGGCGGCGCGTCCGTCGGGGAGATCGTGTTTGGCGACGACTTCGGTGGCAACGTCGAGGGAATCGTAGCCGGTGAATCGAGTCTCGCTCAGCAACATATCGCTGATGGTTCCCTGACCCGCGCTCCGCGCCGCGGTCGAACCAGCCTCCGCGGTCGATTGCGACGCGCTCGTCCCAACGATCCAGCTCGCACCCAACGCATCGGCTTCCACACCGACTTTTTTGGAGCGTCGCTCTTCCTGGGATTGTGTCCGCTGTCCCTGTAGCGCCGCCTCGAATCCCGCGATGTCTACCGAGTACCCGCGCTCGCGGGCCATCAACTCGGTGAGATCGATTGGGAATCCGAACGTGTCATAAAGCTTGAATGCATCCTCGCCGGCGATCGTCCCGTGGATTGCTGTCGATCCCTGGGTGGTTTTCGCCGGTGCAAGCTCATCGAAGCGGCGCATCCCGCCCTCGATCGTCGAGAGGAAGCGCTCCTCTTCCGCGCGCGTGGTATCTATGATGTGCTGTGAGCGGTTGCGCAGCTCGGGATAGACATCGCCCATCTGATCGATGACGACGCGCACGACTTCCACCAGCGTCGGCTGCCGGCGACCGAGCAGCCACGCGTGGCGCACACCGCGGCGGAGGATTCTGCGCAGGACGTAGCCGCGCCCCTCGTTCGAAGGAAACACTCCGTCGCCGAGGAGGAATGCCACCGCGCGGCTATGATCCGCTATGACGCGGAATGATGCGCCGCCTTCCCCACGATCGTACTTCTGCTTGATCGTCTTCTCGACCGTTTTGATGAGTGACTGAAAAAGATCGGCGTGGAAATTGTTCGATTCTCCCTGCATGATCGCGGCGATGCGCTCGAGGCCGGCCCCGGTATCAACCGACGGCTTGGGGAGTGGCACCAGCGTTCCATCGGGCTGCCGATCGAACTGCATGAAGACGAG
>PKVB01000202.1 GCA_003131365.1 Gemmatimonadota bacterium
GGATCCTGGAAGATGATCTGCATCTCCCGTCTCAACGCGCGCAGCTCGGATGTGCCCATTGCTCTGACGTCGCGCCCCTCGAATCTGATTTCGCCCGACGTCGGCTCGATCAGGCGCAGGATCGCGCGTCCGGTCGTCGTCTTACCGCACCCGGATTCGCCGACGACGCCGAGCGTCTCACCGCGGGCGATGTCGAACGACACATCGTTAACTGCTTTGACCGCACCAACCTGCCGCGACAGGATGCCTTTTCTGATCGGAAACTCTTTCTTGAGATTCCGCACTGATACCAGCGGCTCTGTCGCGATCATGCGGCGGCCACTCCCGCTTCAACGACGAGCGGCGGATGCGGACTGTTTCGCCGCTCCGGCTCGACCGCCAAATGGCAACGCGACACGTGACCCGTGCCGATCTGGTAGAGCGGTGGATGCTCGCGCTCGCAGCGATCCCACGAATAGGGACAGCGGTCGCGAAAGCGACAACCTGCCGGCCACTCTGTCGGCGCGGGCACGGTGCCGGGGATGACGTTTAGCCGCTCCTGGTCGTGCCCGATGTGCGGCATCGAGTGCATCAATCCCTCGGTGTAGGGATGATGCGGCTTCGCAAAAAGCTCGTCGACCTCTGCCTGCTCCACCACTTCGCCCGCGTACATCACGATCACCCTCGACGCCGTCTCGGCGATGACGCCCAGGTCGTGCGTGATCATCAGGATCGAGGTGCCGATTTTCTTCTGGAGATCGACCAGCAGATCGAGTATCTGCGCCTGAATCGTGACGTCGAGCGCGGTAGTCGGCTCGTCGGCGATGACGAGGGCGGGCTTCATCATCAACGCCATCGCGATCAGCACCCGCTGGCGCATTCCGCCGGAGAGCTGGTGCGGGTACTGCTTTGCCCGCGACTCCGCGTCGGGAATTCCGGTGAGCGCGAGCATTTCCACGGCGCGATCCCACGCATCCCTTCTGCTCATCCCGGCGTGGACGCGGGCAACCTCCGCGACCTGGTCGCCGACGCTGAACACGGGGTTGAGCGCCGACATCGGCTCCTGGAAGATCATCGAGATGCGATTCCCGCGGATGTCGCGGATCTCCGCGTCGCCGAGCGTGACGATGTCCTTTCCCTCGAACTCGATGACGCTGCCCGATTCTATTCGTCCCGGGGACTGGATCAAGCGAAGTATCGAAAGCGCTGTCACGGATTTCCCGGAACCCGATTCTCCGACTAATCCAAGCGTCTCTCCAGCGCCGATGTCGAAGGACACGCCGTCGACGGCGCGCGCGACGCCGGCTTCCATATAGAACCACGTGCGCAGATTTCGGATCGACAGGAGCGGTGCTGTCATCGAATCATCGGCGTCGCTCGTACGCATCGCTCAGCGACTCGGCCAGGATGTTCAGCGTCATCACAGTGAGGACCATGAAGAGACCCGGAAAGAGTGACATCCACCACAGTGTCGCGACCTGATCGGAACCGTCCTGAATGATGTTTCCCCAGCTCGCCAACGGTTGCGGGACGCCGATCCCAAGGTACGAAAGTCCGGCCTCGAGCACGATCACGTGCGCGACGCCGAGAGTCGCCGCAACGATGATCGGGGAGACGATATTCGGAAGCAGGTGCCTCCACAGAATCCGCCTCCGGCTGGCGCCGAGAGCCTGGGCAGCGGTCACGAATTCCGCGTGCTTCAACGCAAGAACCTGACCCCTGACAATGCGGCTAAGCCCGAACCAACCGGTGAGACCCAGAAACACCACCAGCGCACCGATCGACAGTCTGGGCCACGCTACCAGCACGCCAATCAGAAGCAGAAGTCGCGGAATGGAAAGAAATGCATCGAGCACTCGCATCATGACTGCGTCTAATATTCCGCCCGCGTAGCCCGCGATCGCGCCGTACGCGACGCCCAAGGTAAGACTCACAATCGTCGCCAGAATCCCGATCATGAGCGAAAGCCGCGCGCCGTAGATGACGCGACTCAGCACGTCCCGGCTGTATGGATCCGTCCCGAACGGATGTGCGAGCGAGGGCGGAAGATCCTTGAGTCCGACGATGTCCGGTTGTGCCGCGGGATTGTAGGGGGCTATGAGCGGCGCGAGCAGTCCCACCAGCACGATGACGCCGAGCACGAAGAGCGCGACGCGCGAGGACGGCTTGCGCAGAATGTTGCGCACGCCAAGCGCGAGCGGCGACTCCCGCTGCGGCGTGGGGCCGCTAGCGGCTGCGAAGTCTTGGGTCTGCCAGGGCATAGAGCACGTCGGAGAGAAGGCTTCCGAGGGTGACCATGATGCTGCCGATGATGACGCCGCCCACCACGAGGGGATAGTCGCGCGTTCCGATCGCGAGAACGACGGCGTATCCCATACCGGGCCAGGAGAAGATCTTCTCGACGAAAAACGCGCCGGTGAGAAGAGCCGGGAACGAGAGCCCGACCAGCGTAATGATCGGAAGCAGCGCGTTACGAAGCGCGTGACGCCGGAGAATCTCCGGCTCGGTGAGTCCCTTTAAGCGTGCGGTGCGGATGTAATCGGCGGGAAGAACGTCGAGCAGCGCCGCGCGCTGATATCGCGCCACGACTGCGGACGCGAGCAGCATGAGAGTGAGCGCGGGGAGCGCGAGGTGGTACAGACGATCGACGATTCGCCCCCCGAGCCCCCAGTACTCGTGCATCACGGGATCGAACGCGCCCCCAACGGGGAAAATCGGCAGCCAATAGGTGAACGTGAGCAGCGCCAGAATTGCGAGCCAGAAATCCGGCATCGAGAAGAAAAAAAGCGAGAGTCCGCTCAACACATGGTCCGTCACCGAGCCGCGACGCGACACCTGAAAAAGGGCGATGAGGATTCCGAAGACGAAACTTCCGACGAGCGCGACGCCCATGAGAAGGAGCGTGTTCGGAAGCGCGGTGCCAAGGACTTCGCGTACCGGCCGCTCGTGCGAGAAAGACCAGCCCAGCTCTCCGTGCGCGAGCAAGCCCACGTATCTGACGAACTGCTCGGGCAGCGGACGGTCGAGTCCGTACTGCGCGCGCAACGTCTGCCGCACCGTCTCGCTAACATTCGGATTGTCCATCACGGCGCTGAACGGATCGCCGGGAGCGAGGTGAATCAGCGCGAACGTGATTGTCGCGACAATGGCGACGATCACCGCGGCCTGGGCCAGCCGTTGCGCGATGTAGCGGAGCACCCGCTAGGGGGTTTTCTGACCCGCCGGTAGAGCGGGTGGAGTCGACGGCGATGCTGAAGGAGGCGCGTTGTCGCGCGGGATCCGCTTGTCCGCGGGAATCGACCACTCCGGGATGTGCGCCCACCAGGCGTCCGCCCTCAGCGTCGCCAGCTGAAGACGCGAATGATAACCGATCGTCTGAATCGGTTCGGCCAGCCAGATCGCCGGCGCGTCCTGGATGATCGTCTCATACGCTTTGGTAAACAGCGCCCTGCGTGTGGCCGGGTCGAACGACGAGACCGCACTGTCGACGTATGCATCGAACACCGGATTCTCGTAGGAGCCGAAGTTGTTGCCGCTCGCGGCGCGCGATCCCGCCGTACCCCAAGATCCGCGAACCGCGCCCGGACTCGGCTGCGTGCTCAACTGTCCGATCGCGGCGTCGAAGGCGCGCTTTCTCTCTTTCTCCAGGAACACCGGGTAATCGAGCTGCTCTACATCCACTTTGACGCCGGCCTGCCGCAGCTGCTCCTGGAGGAGCACCGCGAATTGCACGCGAATCTTGCTCGAGTTCGGAACCGAAAGGGTGAACTGGAGCGGACGTCCGTTGCGCGAGCGCAGGCTATCGCTGGTCGTGACGCGCCAACCGAGCGAATCGAGAATCTGACGCGCACGGGGCAGGTCGAAGGGGATCTGCGGAAGATTGGGATCCGTGGTCGGATATGCGCGTACCGTGGGACCAAGTGCGGGCAAGGCGAGAGAATCGTAGACGCTTCGCACGAGGGCTCCGCGATCCGTTGCCATCGTCAGCGCGCGGCGAAGCTGGCGGTTGCCGAAGATCGGGTGCGGACGGGAGTGATTCACCGGATCGCGCAGGTTGAATTGCGTGAATGAATACTGCAGGGCGTGATTCTGTTTGGTACGCAATTCCGGATGCTTCGCGACTTCGGGCACGTCCTCGGGGCGCAGCTGCTCTATGAAATCGGTCTCGCCGGAGAGGAGCCTCGTCAGCGCGGTAGTGAAATCGGGAGCAATGCTCCAGATCAGGCGACTGAGCTTCGGAGCGCCTCGATAGTTCACCGTGTCGGCCGCGAGCTCGACCGCTACGCGCGGAATCCACCGAACGAATCTGTACTGGCTCGAGCCGACCGGATTCTTCGCGGCGTCGGAGGCGCGCCACCCTGCTGGCGGAATGCTCTTCCAGACGTGCTCCGGCATGATCGGCAACTGATATACCGCATCGTAGAATTGCTGTGGCGAGCGTGCGTGGAACCAGTAGACGGCGGTGAGGGAATCGGGGGCGCTGACCGAGTCGATGTTCGTTATGAGCGATGTCGCCGGCGATCCGAGCAGGGTGTCCTTCGTGCTGGCGATGGTGAATCGCACATCGGTCGAGCGGACCGGAAGTCCGTCGTGCCACTTCGCCGTTGGATTGATGTGAAACGCGATGCTGAGAGAATCAGCGCTCCAGGTCCAGTGATCGGACAGGCGCGGCACGAACCCCTTGTCGTTGAGGGTATTGAGGGAATCGCCGATGTCCGCGAGGCGGTCGTAGATCATGTCGGTGATCTGCGCGCCTTGAACGCTCTGAACGAGCGATGGGATCAGAACATCGGGATCGCCGCCGGTGGAGATCGCGAGCGTTCCTCCGGAGTTATTCGCCGAAGACGACTCAGTTCCAACGCACCCGCATACCACGAGTGCACAAAGGAGCCGCGTGTATCTCATCGCCGCCATGTCCAATCCTCATCGAGAAAGTGCGGAACGTGCTCCAACATCTCGTCGCGAACGTCGCCTTCGTCCAGCGAGGTCGCGTCCTCGTCTTCGAGCGACCGCACCGCGTCGAACATCGCGCTCGCGACCTCATTGGCGTCGGGAGAGCGGCCGAGCAGCGCGTAAAGGGTGGCAGGAGCCGGAATCGATTCACGCATCGCCTGTGCCCCGGCGGCAAAAATCGGGAGCGTCGACTGGTCATCGTTGACGAGAATGGAGCCATGCTGCAACAACGCCCTGTCGTCTCGCCACTGGGCGCTACCGACCAGCTTGCTTCCGTGTGCCACCAGTTCTCCTTCGCCGGGCGTCTCGAAGCAGCTTCGCACGCCTGGCGTACGTGTGGATAGCGAACGGGAGACCGGCTCGACCGAAACGCCGAGCTGGCTCAGCCCCATCTGGAGAATTCGGTTGATGCGCGAATATGTCTCGCGAAGGGGCGCGGCGTCCCTCACGGGCGCCGTAACGCTGTAGGTGACCTCGCGGTGATGAAGAATCGCGCGGCCTCCGGTGGGTCTGCGCACGACATCGATGCCGGCGATGCGAAGCTTCCCGACGTCGTAGAGACCCGACGCGGGTTGATTCCGACCGAATGAGAGCGTTGGCCGGCACCAGGAATAGATGCTGAACACCGTTTCGCCGGTTCGAGCCGCGCGCGCCTGCAATGCGGTGTCCCGCGCCATGTTCTCGGCGCCCGAACGAGGCGCCGAGATGAGAAGGCGCCAGGGGCCGTAACTTCGCCGGGAGTGCATAGGGTGTTAAATTGTCACCTCTATGAGCACCACAATCAAGCACGTTGAAGCCGCGATTCCTCCCGCTGAATCCTTCGTACCCCGACATGTTGGACCCGACGAGCAAGATGTGGCCGAGATGGTCAAGATTCTCGGATTTTCATCGCTCGATGCGCTGATAGACGCGACCGTTCCACGAAAGATCCGGTTCCGCGATGGCCTGGCTCTGCCGAAAGGAATGACTGAGCCGGAGGTTCTTGCCTATTTCCGCGCACTTGCGGCGAAGAACCAGGTGTTCCGCTCGTTCATCGGGATGGGATACTCAGACTGCGTCACCCCACCCGTCGTTCAGCGAAACATCCTCGAGAACCCGGGCTGGTACACGGCCTACACGCCGTATCAGGCTGAGATCGCGCAGGGACGGCTCGAGGCGCTGCTCAACTTCCAGACGATGATCATCGACCTCACGGGTCTCGAGATCGCGAACGCATCGCTGCTCGACGAGGCAACTGCCGCGGCGGAAGCGATGACGATGAGCTACGGGCTCAAAGGCAAGCCAGGCAAGGAAGTCTTCCTCGTCGCGTCCGAGTGCCATCCGCAGACGATCGACGTGGTGAAGACCCGTGCCGGAGTGCGCGGAATCGAGGTGCGCGTCGCGACCCACGCCGATTTCAAGATCACGCCCGATGTGTTTGGTGTCCTCGTACAGTATCCGGCGACGGATGGCGCGGTCATCGACTACACGAAGACCGTCGAGCAGGTGCACGCGGCCGACGCGCTGCTCACCGTCGCGGCCGATCTCCTGAGCCTGGTGCTGCTCACGCCGCCGGGCGATTGGGGGGCCGACATCGTGGTCGGCAACACACAGCGCTTCGGAGTTCCGCTTGGATACGGCGGCCCGCACGCGGCGTATTTCGCCACCAGGGACGAATTCAAGCGGCACATTCCGGGACGCATTATCGGCGTGTCGCGCGATGCGGACGGGAAGCCGGCTCTGCGCATGGCGCTCCAGACGCGAGAGCAGCACATCCGCCGTGAGAAGGCGACGAGCAACGTCTGCACCGCCCAGGTGCTCTTGGCGGTGGTTGCGAGCATGTACGCGGTTTATCACGGGCCGCAGGGGCTCAGCCGCATCGCGAGGCGGGTGCACGGATTTGCCCTGGCGCTCAGCGAAGGCCTTCGCAAGCTCGGCTACACGATCGTGCACGAGGACTATTTCGACACGATCCGTGTCGCGCTGGGAAAGAAGAATGTGCACGCGATCCTCGAGGAAGCGCGAAACCGCCGCATCAACCTGCGCGTGATGGACGACAGAAGCATCGTCATCGCTCTCGACGAGACGGTCAGCAACGACGACATCACCAATCTCCTGGCGGCGTTCAACGGCGGAAAGGATCCCGACTTTGGCGTCGAGGACCTGGCTTCGGGGGCCGACCCCCGCTACGACGAGCGCTTCAATCGGACGACTCCGTTTCTTACGCATCCGGTGTTCAACAAGCACCACGCCGAGACGGAGATGCTCCGCTACATGAACCGGCTCCAGTCGCGCGACATCTCGCTCGTCCATTCCATGATTCCGCTCGGATCCTGCACGATGAAGCTGAACGCGACGGCGGAGATGATGCCAATAACTTGGCCTGGCTTTGCTAAGATCCATCCCTTCGCCCCCCTCGATCAGACGGACGGTTATCGCCAGTTGTTCGACGAGCTCGAGAGCGCTCTGGCCGAGATCACGGGGTTTGCCGCGGTTTCACTCCAGCCGAACGCCGGCTCCCAGGGAGAGTTCGCTGGGCTGCTGGTTATCCACGCTTATCACGGGTCGCGCAATGAGGCGCACCGCAATGTGTGCCTCATCCCCCAGTCGGCGCACGGGACCAACCCGGCGAGCGCGGTGATGGCCGGCATGCAGGTCGTGGTCGTGAAGACCGACGAGCGCGGGAACATCGATGTTGACGACGTGAGGGCGAAGGCGGAGGAGCACGGCTTGCACCTCGCCGCGCTGATGGTGACGTATCCCTCGACCCATGGAGTGTTCGAGGAATCGATCGTCGAGATCTGCGACATCGTCCACAAGTACGGCGGACAGGTGTACATGGATGGCGCGAACATGAACGCGATGGTCGGCTTGTGCCGGCCCGCGGACATCGGCGCCGACGTCTGCCACTTGAATCTCCACAAGACGTTCTGCATCCCGCACGGTGGTGGCGGACCGGGCATGGGGCCCATCGGAGTGGCGAAGCACCTCGTGCCGTTTTTGCCCGGCCATCCGGTGGTCAGACTCGACGGACGGCACGAGGTCGGAGCGGTATCGGCGGCGCCGTGGGGAAGCGCCAGCATTCTCCCGATCTCTCACGCCTACATCAAGCTGATGGGCGGCGATGGACTGGAGTACGCCACGAAAATCGCGATCCTCAACGCGAATTACATCGCGAAGCGCCTGGAGCCGCATTTTCCGGTGTTGTACAAGGGCGCGCACGGAACCATCGCGCACGAGTGCATCGTCGACACGCGGGTGGTGAAGCAGACGAGCGGTATCGAGGTCGAGGACATCGCGAAGCGGCTGATGGACTACGGCTTCCACGCGCCGACTGTCTCGTTTCCGGTGCCGGGAACGCTGATGATCGAGCCAACGGAGAGCGAGCCGAAGGCCGAGCTCGACAGATTCTGCGAGGCGATGATCTCTATTCGCGAGGAGATCAGGGAAATCGAGTCCGGCGCCGCGGACAGGCAGGACAACGTCCTCAAGAACTCGCCGCACCCGATCGGACGCGTGACAGCGAGCACCTGGACCCATCCGTATACGAGGGAGCGCGCCGCGTTCCCGGCGCCGTGGACTCTGGAATTCAAGGTCTGGCCAGCGGTAGCGCGAATCGAGAGCGCGTACGGGGACCGAAATCTCATTTGCTCCTGCCCACCAGCCGACGCGTACGCAGAGGCGGTAGTCGGAACCAGCTGACATGGCTGACGCTCTCAGGCTCGATCCGAAGCAAACCGCGCTGGTTCTGATCGATCTCCAGAAGGGGATTCTTCAGCGTCAGACCGCCCCCCATTCCGCCTCCGAGGTGCTGGCGCGCTCGGCGCGTCTGGCCGAGCGATTTCGGGCCGCGGGCGGGTTGGTGGTGCTGGTGAATGTTTCGTATTCGTCCGACGGCCGCGACCGACTGCTTCAGCCAACCGATGCACCGCCATTGGCTTCCGCGTTCGAGCCAGGTTGGGATGAGCTTTCACCTGCTCTCGGCCTCGATTCACGCGACATTGCGATCACAAAGCGGCAGTGGGGCGCCTTTTACGGGACGCAGCTCGATCTTCAGCTTCGCCGGCGCGGGATCAAGACGATCGTGATTGCGGGTATTGCCACGAATTTCGGCGTGGAATCGACGGCGCGGGACGCGTTTGAGCGCGGTTACGCATTGGTCTTCGTGGAGGACGCGATGGCGGGTTTGACAGAAGGGGCGCACGCGTTCGCGATCTCGTCGATTTTTCCGCGCATTGGCCGCGTGCGCTCGACGGACGAACTTCTGAAATCCCTTATTTGACCCCGATGTGCTTCGTGTACGCGTCCGACTTCATCAGGCCATCGATCTCCGACGCGCTGCTCGGCTTGACCTTGATCATCCAGCCCGCGCCGTAGGGATCCGTATTCACTAAAGCGGGCTCCTTGTCGAGCCGGTCGTTGATCGCGACTACCTCGCCCGCAATCGGCGCGAACAGCTCCGACACCGCTTTCACCGCTTCGATCGTTCCGAACACATCGTGCTTGCCGAATTTCGTGCCGACCTTGGGCAGCTCGATGTAGACGATATCGCCGAGCTCGCCCTGGGCGAAGTCGGTGATGCCGATCTCCGCGTTGCCGTCCTTGCCCTTACGGACGTACTCGTGCTCTTCGGTGTACTGGAGATCGTTCGGGATGTTTGCCACTTGTGCTCCGCTATGGTGATGCGTGCGAGGACCGCTGCGCGCGAAGTCTATCCGCGCCTCAAAAGAGAGTCAAGAAATGCTGACTTGACTCTCCATGACGCGGGCATCGCTTCCCATGGCGTGGACATCGCTCCCCTTGACGCGGGTATCCTTCACTGTGTCGACCGCATCGCGCTGAAGAGAGCTCCATAGCGCATCGACATCGCGCTCAAGTTCTTCAAGTGAGCCGTTGTTGTCGATGCAGTAATCCGCCCGCGCGCGCTTGAGCTCGGCGGGCATTTGCGCGGCGATCATGTTCATCGCCTCGGTCTCTTCCAGGCCGCGATTGGTCACCAGACGCTCGAGCCGAAGGGGCCGGGGAGCATCCACCAAGACGATCGCGTCGAATTCGTCGACGAGGCTCCTCTCGAACAGCAGCGGAATGACGCAGACGACGATCGGATCTCCACGCTCCTTGGCGCGGGCGACCTCGCGATCCTGCATCCGCGCGACGCCCGGGTGGACGATTCTGTTCAGCGCGTCGAGCTCGCTTTGTTCGGCGAACACGATCCGCCGAAGCGCTTCCCGGTCGAGGCTCCCGTCCTGCTTGATGACGT
The DNA here is from genome assembly GCA_003131365.1 of Gemmatimonadota bacterium. Classification (GTDB taxonomy): domain Bacteria; phylum Gemmatimonadota; class Gemmatimonadetes; order Gemmatimonadales; family Gemmatimonadaceae; genus UBA4720. Next base: position 10,172 of record PKVB01000202.1, read on the forward strand.
CTTTGCCCCAGCGCTTGACGATGTCCCTGAGCGCCTGGGTCTCGGGGCGCACTGCTTCACGGGCGAGCTCATCCGCATCGATGATGGTGGCGCCACGCTCGGCCAGCATCTTCGCGACCTCTGATTTTCCGCTAGCGATGTTTCCGGTCAGTCCGATGAGAATCATCTTTGAGTGGATCGAGGTGGAAGCAGCAGCCTGCGGGCCAAGATAGGAAGTTCTCCCAGCTATGTCACGCATAAACAACTGCTTGGAGCTTTGCGGACCCATCCCAGCAGTCAATCGAGCTGCTAGAGAAGCGGAACCTGAGCCGCGTCGCTCGGGGGTACGGTGTGGCACATCCTGCAGCGCGCTTCGTACGATTCCGTACCGCCGACCATGATCTGCGGCGAGTTGTAAGGAGCCGGCCGGCCACCGATCAGCCGTTGATTGCGGCTGGCGGGGCCTCCGCAGAGTACGCAAATCGCGTGCAGCTTGTCTACGACCTCAGCAATTGCCATTAGATCCGGCATCGCCCCAAACGGCTCTCCGCGGAAATCCGTGTCCGTTCCCGCCACGATTACCCGGCGTCCCCGGGCGGCCAGCGAGGTGACCAGGGGGACTATCCCGTCATCCAGGAATTGGGCTTCGTCGATCGCGATTACGTTCGCCATGGGGTCGATCTGCTGGCTTATCTGCGCAGCGGAATCGGCGGGGATCGCCTCGACAGTGCGTCCGTCGTGGCTCGAGATCGAGTAGATGCCTGCGTATCTGGCGTCCAGGTGCGACTTGAACACCTGCACCCGCTTTCGAGCGATGATGGAGCGCCGGACGCGCCGGATCAGCTCCTCGCTCTTGCCGCTGAACATCACGCCGGCGATCACTTCCACCCATCCACCGGCCTGGTGGAATGGTCCACTCGGCCCACTCACGAGCGATCGCGATCTCTACGCGGTGGCCCCCCGCCCCCGCGGGTTGGTCGATCGGACGACCCCGGCCGACGGGGAGGACGCGGCCGGTCACTTCGCGGCCGGTCACTTCGCCCGCCGCGCTCCGGACGCTCGCGTGGTCCCGCTGAGCGCTCGCGATCTTCTCGATCGCGTTCGCCCCGCAGGACGACGCGCCGTCCCTTGATCATCGACCCGTTCACCCGGGCGATCACGCTGGCCGCGTCGCCCGCCGCCACTTCGATGAGGGCGTGGCTCTCCTGCAAATCGATCTTGCCGACGCGATCTCCTGGAATCCCGCCTTCTCCGGCGATGATGCCCATGAGATCTCCAACTTTCACTCCGTCGCGAGTGCCGATCGTCATGAAGAGTCGGATCATCCCGCCGGCGGCGGCGCCACCAGCGCGCGGGCGCTCGCCATCAGCAGGTCTCGGCCGAGCGGCCGGCGCCTGGTTCGCATCGGCCTGGCGTCGCTGTGCGCGCTCGCGCTCCAACAGGTAGAGGGCGGCGGCAGCGAGCTCCGTTCCGTCGAATTCCTGGAGCAGTGGCTCCAGCGCTATGATTTCGCGGGTGGGGACCCCACGCGCGATCACCGCGCGCAGCTCCTGGCGTCCGGCTTCTTCCCGGTCATGTGCGCGACGCTCGGGCCCGTGAAGATTCAGCGCGGCGAGTCTCCCAGCCGCCAGCTCTCTGAGCCAGGGGACTTCGCCCGGCGTTGCAATCACGACGACCTGAACCGGTTTCGCCTGTGAGATGCCGTGCAGCTCCGCGGGCGTCACGGGCGGCTGATAGAAAATCACCGTGTGCGTGGCGACGCTCCCGACGTAACCCCGAGTCACGGCGATCGACTCGTCATCTTCGTGGTAGCCAAGGGTTCTCAGGGTGCGCGCTGCTTCGGTGGCGGCAGTTTCGTCGCGCGCCACAATCAGCGCCGAAGGAGGATCGAGATCATCGAGCAGTCTCCGCAGCGCACTGGCTCGGGCACCTCCAGCGACGGTGACGTACTTGATGATCGGCATCTCGTAATCCGCGGGTATCTGGGGCGCTTCCATATCCGCGGGCCCGACGCGCCGGGCGCGGGGCGAGGCGTTCNNGGGCGTAGCGCTCGACCAGATTCTCCACAGTCGGCGTCAGCTTGCGGGCGACGACGATACGTCCCGCATCACTCAGCTCGCCGAGAACCCCTTCGAGTGCGGCAACGGTATCCGCGCCTTCGTCGAGAATGTCATCCACCCAGGCGAGGGCGACGGTGCGTACCGTGTCGAGCTTGAGGAGCGAGGCGCGTACGAGCTCCAGAATCTCCGCCGGCGTTCCAGCAACGGCGAGAACCGGCCGGGTCTTGAAGATGCGAGCGGCGCGCGCGGCACTCGTGATGGGCACGACCTCGATTCCAGTCGGCCCGGAAAGACGGAGAACTTCCTCCGAAATCGCGAGAGATGTTTCCGCATCGCGAGTCACCACCACGACTTGCGTGCCTCCCGCCGATGGATCGATGCGGGCAAGAGCGGGAGTCAGAAATTCCGCAATTGACTCGATCGTGTGCGGAAGCGTGTAGACCAGACTCTGACTGCGCCCAACCTGTCCGGTGGCGCGCTCTTCAACCTCCTGCAATTCCGACATCCTGCCCTCTATTTTTCGCACGTGGCGTAGAGTCCGCCCCGCCGGTATCGTTATATGTCTTCCCACCGCGCGGCGTCGCCGCTCACCAAAGATAGCAGCATCGGGGCACCCATGATTACCGCCATCGTATTGATAAAGGCCGAGCCACAGCGAATTGCCCAGTGCGCGACGAAGCTTGCTGGAATCAATGGTGTTTCGCAGGTCTACTCCGTTTCGGGAGAGTGGGACCTCGTGGCAATGGTCGAAGTGGCCGAGCACGAGGCGATCGCCAGAATCGTGACCGAGGAAGTAACGGTGGTTCCCGGGATCAAGTCGACTCACACCCTCACCGCATTCCGGGCGTACTCGAAAAGGGATCTCGAGCAGGCCTGGGACATCGGGCTGGAGTAGCCGGCGATGCTGGTTAGCAGCTCCAGTCCGGACTCGGCGAGCCGGGCAGCTATTCGTTTGCTGAAGGAGTGGTTGCCGGGGGCGAGCGCGGTCGAGGGAAGCGGCGATCTCGAATTGAGCTCGAGGGCTGACCAGCCGCAGCTCATTTCCGCGGAGATTGTCGAGGGAAAGACGCTCCGGGCTGTCAGAGTGCCGGATGTAACTCGCACGATGATCTCCGGATTCGGGGCATTTCTCGATGGAACGCAGAAGGTGAGGCTGATCGGGCGCCACTTCGGCGTGCCGATAGTGCTCGGTACCACTTCTGCCGCGGTTCGCGTTCGCGTGAACCGCCGCCTCGTCACCTGGGGACACAAGCCGCCCAGACTGGACCAGAAGCTGTATCTGCCGCTCAAGTATTTGCCTCCGCTGACCGAGGCTTTGGGCGCCGGCTCTCAGCGGAAATACGGCCAGTTTCAGGTCGTGGACACATCGATCCCCGACGCGAGCGGCGCGTATCCAAGCGAGCACCCTACGGTTCTCCTCGAGCGCGCAATTCGCGCGGTGGATCGGCAGCGTGATGCCCTCGAGGACGAGCTCGCGGAAGCGTGGTGCGCGCGCGGTGAAGCTCCTCTTTTCATAGATGGAAGCATCACTCGCAGCCCGCACGCGGCGGCTTCGGCGAACGCGATCGGCGTGATCAAGAGCCACTTCACGCTTTACGTCGAGGGCGAAGCACTCAGAACTGTCGTGGGTTTGGCCAAGGGCGAAAGGTCGTCCGTGTTCCAGGTCACGCCGAAGTCGCGCAGCGCGGTGATGAGCTGGTATCTGCGACAGCGTGATCCGGAGGGTCACGATGTGTTATGGGGACTCGTCCGCGTCGAGATATCGAGGTGCGACAATCCCACCGAGCGAGCGGACGAAATCTCGCGCTGGGTGCTCGCCGAAACATCGCCGCTGGCACTGCCCGACGGGCGTTGGGATAAGATGTCTTACGGTATTCGGGACGCCGAAGAATTTCTGAGAGCTATTTCATGACCGAAGCGCTTGGCCGCATCGTCGCAACGGAGCGGAAACCGAACACGCCGCACGAGTTCCACTTCTGGACGGCGATCGACTCACCTGTTGGGATCGGGACGATCGTCCGCGTCGATGGGGCGAACCCGATGGACGGGCAGATTCCTCACATCTACGGAATCGTCGTAGAAGGCTTCAGCTACACCGATCTCCAGTCTCCGATGCACGACGTGCTTGGCCACGACGGCTTGCCGACAATGGCGGGATACGCAGCCACCGAGAGAGCGGAGATCCGACTTTATACTGCCGCCGTGTTGAGGCAGATCCCGGAGGAGCCGCTCCAGCCGGTGCCAATGGGGCAGGTCTTTCTAGCCGAGGAAGCCGACGTGCAGGTCGCGCTCCGCATGGACAGCTATCTGCGCGAGGGGGCGAACACGGGGATTCCGATCGGCGTCTATCGCGCCGGCGGAACGGAGGCCGTGATCTACCTCGACGCTGATTTCCTTTTGGGGCCCGAGGCAGCGCACTTGAACATCACCGGCGTCTCGGGGCTTGCGACCAAGACGAGCGCCGTCGAGTGGCTGCTGGCTTCGATGTTCCGGCATTTCCCCGAGGACAAGGGATCGATCGCCGCGGTGTGCTTCAATGTCAAAGGTCCCGACCTCTGCTATCTGGATCAGCCGGGAAAGCTCGAGAAGTCGGACGAGGCACTCTACGAGAAGCTCGACGTCGAGCCGAAGCCGTTTCAGAAAGTCGAGTATTTCGCTCCGTACAACGCGAAGGGTCTGGCTCTGAACACGTTCCGGAACAACGAAGCTCTGCTCGACAACGTCACGCCGCTTACCTGGGGTCTGCGCGAGGTCCTGCAGTTCGCCGAGGTTCTTCTCAACAGGGACGACATCGATGCGAAGGCCGATGCGCTGATCGACTTCATCGTGCAGAACGTCGTCGACAAGGAGTTTTCCGACCCTCTGCTCAGCAAGAAGCACACGGTGCAGTCGTTTGCCGACCTCGATGCGTGGTTCCGCGATGTTCTGCGCGGCATGGAACAGAAAGACGGGGAGAGCTGGCGCACGCACCACGTGGCGACGATCCGCAAGATGCGGAACCGCCTGTCGAACATCTCCACGCGGTGCGCGGGATTGGTCACCGACTCGGGGGCGGTGAGCGATCTACCGTTCGGGAGCTTTGAGGACCGCACGGTGTACGTGGTGGATGTCGCCAACCTCGAGGAAGATGCGCAGGACCTCATCTTCGCGCGGATCGTCTCAAAGCTTCGTGAGCACCTGGAACGAAGAGACCTGGGCGTCAAGCATCTCGTCGTATTCGTCGACGAGCTGAACAAGTACGCGCCGGGTGATGGTCCCGATACTTACGTTCGGAAGATGCTACTGGATATTGCCGAGCGCGGAAGGTACCTGGGTCTCGTCCTGTTCAGCGCGCAGCAATTCCGCTCGCAGGTGCATCGGAGAGTTGTTGGCAATTCCGGGACGTCGCTGTTCGGACGAATGGATCCCGACGAGCTCTCGACACCGGGCTACGCGGTGCTGAGCCCGGCGACGAGAACCAAGCTTGCCACGCTGGAGAAGGGGCAGTTGATGATTCGACATCCACATTTCACTCAGCCGATCTTCGTGCGCTTCCCGCGTCCAGCGGTGATGCAGGGACGCGAGGGCTCGGAGCGCTACCCGCAGGCGGGCGACGTCTCGCTCGACGCGGCGATTCTGCGCGCGCTCCGGCCGCTCGACCCCGCGATCACGCTCCCGTGGGTGCAGGAGATCACCGCGCTCTTTACGCAGGAAGAGGTGATCCGGGCCCGCAACGCGACGCTTCTGGCGCGACCCGAAAACGTGAAGGCGTACTTCTCGGCGCAATTCCGAAAGATCATCCCGGCGCAGCCGGCGACGCGTCCAATGGCGGCGAGCATCAAGTCGGCTCCGGAAAACGATCCATATGGGTTTTAGCAGGATCAGTATGCGTGCAGGACGAATCGTTCTTTTCGCAGTTTGTTGCTTCGCCCAGGTGGCGCTCTCCCAGCCGGTTCTCCTCCAGATCCGCCCCCACATCGGCGACACTCTCAGGATGCACCTCTCGCAATCGGTGGAGATGATCGGCACCACACGTGGCGGGGGGCGTGATTCGGCGACCAGCTCGATGACGACGTCCATCGAGGTGTTCACCCGCGCGATCGCGCACCAGTGGACGTCCGGCGGCACTCTCATGCAGTCCATTACCGATTCGGTCGCGATGACACCCGCCTCGGCGGGCTCGCTCGCCGATCTCAAGCGTCGGGCGATGACGGCAAAGCGCGTCTGGGTGCGTGTTTCCACGGATGGAGCGATGGAGATCGTCAACGACGACGATCCCAACAGCGAGCTGCGGCAAGTCTTCGGAGAGATGCCCGCGATGTTGGCGCGCGAGCCGGTCGCCGTCGGCGCAAAGTGGACGCGCGAGATGCAGATCCCCTTGAGCGGCGATCCGGGCACGCTGGGACAGGTGCGGGCGACGTTCCGTCTCGATTCTCTGAGCAGGAACGGCGATCTCGCGTTCATCTCGATGCACGGTACGATGTCCCGCATGAACTCGCGCAGCTCGTCGGGAGCGCTGGACGCGCCGGCCGCCCCGGCCGCGGGCACAGGTTACGCCACTTCGGGCACGCTCTCGGGCACGATTCAGATCGACCGAAGATTGGGCTGGATTACCGACTCCAGGAGTAGCATCATCGTACAGTCCACGATCGCCGCGGCCCCGGCCCGAAAGGGAGGACCACAGGGAGCGCCGATGCAGGTGCGGACGAAGATCACTCAGTGGATAAGGGCGATGCGCACTCGATGAGACTGGTTCACCTCTCGGACATACACCTCGGCTTCAGACAATATCAGCGGCAGACACCCACGGGGATCAACCAGCGTGAGGCGGATGTCGCGCTGTCGCTGCGCCGCGTCATCGATAAGGTGATCGAGCTCAAGCCCGACCTGGTGCTCATCGCCGGCGACGTATTTCACGCCGTTCGCCCCAGCAATCCGGCCATTCTGCACGCCTTTCACCAGTTCTCGCGCCTCATGCAGATGCTGCCCGACGCAACCGTGGTGATGGTCGCCGGCAATCACGACACTCCGCGCATGGCGGAAACGAGATGCATTCTGCCGCTGTTCGCCCCACTCGGGATCACGGTGGTGGAAGGCGAGCCAAAGCGCATCACCTTTCACGAGCGCGATCTTTCGATTCTCGCGGTACCCGACATGGGGAAGGCGCCGTCACTCGAGCCCGATGCCGCCGCGAAATACAACGTCCTCCTGCTCCACGGGGAGATTGAAGGGGTGCTGCCCAGGTACGGCCGCGAGCTCGATCGCCGTCCGATGGGAATCACGCAGCAGGAGCTCGGCGCCGACCGATGGGACTACGTCGCGCTGGGGCACTATCATGTGTACCGGCAGGTCGAGCCGAATGCGTTCTACTCGGGATCGCTCGACTACACGAGCACCAATTCGTGGGGAGAGATGGCTGAGGAGGAAGCCGCCAGGATCGGCGGCAAGGGGATCATCGAACACGATCTCACGACCGGGGCTCACACGTTTCACCCGATTCCGCCGCTCCGGCAGTGGGTCGACCTGCCATCGCTCTCCGGCACCGGGCTATCACCCGCTTCGCTCGACGAGGCGATTCGCGCGACGGTAGATAACCTTGAAGGCGGCATCGACGACAAGATCGTGCGGCTGGTCGTGCGTGATGTTCCGCGCCACATCCTGCGCGAGCTGGACCACAAGGCGCTCCGCGAATACAAGCGGAGAGCGCTCCAGTTTCACCTCGACACGCGGCGACCGGAGATCGTGCGTCGCGAAAACGGCCACGCGGGGCCGGGCCGCCGAGCGTCTCTGGCGGACACCGTTCGCGACAAGCTCCGCTCGCGCGTGCTCACGGAGAACATCGATCGCGAAGCTCTCGTCGAGCTCGGGCTGCACTATCTCCGTGAGGCGGACCTCGTAGCGGGCCCGACCGAAGAGGACTCCATCGCGTGAGACTCAATAGTCTCAAGCTCACCAACTTCCGTCAGCACGTACGGACGGAGCTCGAGTTCGGAACTGGCCTCACCGGCATCATCGGTCCGAATGGCGCCGGCAAGACCACGCTTCTCGAAGCAATCGCGTGGGCGCTCTACGGCAATCCGGCGATTCGCGGCAACCGCGAATCCATCCGGTTCATGGGCGCCGGAGCGCGCGCGCCCGTCGAAGTCGAGCTCGATTTCGAGATTGGCTCCCACCGCTATCGCGTTGTCCGCGGGCTGACGAGCGCCGAAGTCTATCTCGATGGCGCCGACAGCCCGATCGCGAATTCGATCTCGAGCGTCACCGAGCTGATGCAGCGCCGCCTCGGCATGTCGATGTCGGAATTCTTCCACACGTACTTTACGGCCCAGAAGGAGCTGAGCGTAATGGCGGCGATGAGTCCCGCCAGGCGGGGACAGTTTCTTTCGCGGGTGCTCGGCTACGAGAAGCTCCGCATCGCGCAGGACCTGACGCGCGAGCGGCGCAACCGCGTCCGCGCCGCGATCGACGGCATGCAGCGCGGGATGCGCGATCCTGAAGTCGTTCTGCGCTCACTCGCGGAAGCAGCCTCACGAAAGGAAGAAGCCGAAGCACGCGCGCACCACGCGGCGCATCGCGGAGCAGTGCGCCAGCGCGAGATGATGGCAATCGAGCCACGCTGGGAAATGGTGCAGCGCCAGCGGGAGCAATCCGCGCAGCTGCTGACCCAGATCACGGTCGCGGAGGAAAAAGAAGCAGCACTCCAACGGGATGCCGAGCGCGTTGCGCGCGAGCTGGAAGGCGTTCAGGCCGCGCGCGCTCAGCTCGCCACCCTGCGCGATGCGGTCGAGCCACTGTTCGCGCTCAACGTCGAGCTCCAGGCGCTCAACACTCTTTATCGCGAGGAAGGCCGGCGGAAGACGCTACTCGAAGCCGAGGCCGCGCTGCGCGAGGAGATCGCGAGACTCGAAGAGCGTCACGCGCGAATCGAGAAGGCGCCGGCGCTCGAGGAAGAAGCAACGCTGGAGCTGGAAAAGAAGCGCTCCGAGCTCGAGGATGCCCAGGGCCTCCTTGAAGCGCGGCGAACCGAATGGGTGCGCGACCGACAGGAAGCGCAGACCAAGCGCGAGGCTCTGAGACAGCAGTACATCGAGGTCAAGCACCAGCGCGATCGCGTCGTCGCGCTCGGCGAGGATGGCGCGTGTCCGACCTGCAGCCGCCCGCTTGGTGGAAGTCTCCACACCGTGGTCGAGCATCTCGAGGAGCTGATCGAAACTGTGAACGTCGACGGGAGCTACTATAAGGCGCGCGTCGAGCAGCTGGAGCAGATGCCCGAAGACGTTCGTCAGCTCGATGAGAAGCGCCGGGCTCTGATGCTGGAGGTGGGCACGCTCGAGCGCAGGCTCGCAAAGGTGCAGCTCGCGGTGCTGGAGCTGGGAACGATCGTGCGCGACCTCGCGGCGAAACGGCAGCGCGAAGTGCAGATGAAGCGCGACATCTCGCGCATTCCGCCGGGCTACGACCCCGCGCGGCACGCCGAGGTGATTGGGGAAGTCGATCGGCTGACCCCGATGGAAGCGGAGGCCGGGCGGTTTCAGGCGATGCTCGATCGCGAGCCGCAGCTCAAGCTCGAGCAGACGCACATCGCTCAGGAGATCATGCGCGTGCAGTCGATGCTTGGGACCATTCGAACGCGACGCGCCCAGATCTCCTTCACCGAAAAGGATTTTAACGATCTGAAGGCGGAATTCGACCGTGTGCGGGTCGAGCTCCAGGAATCCAAGGTTGCGGCCGCGCGCGCGCAGGAGCAGGTGTCGGGCGCTACCGCTGCACTGGCGGCAGCGCAGGAGTCGGCGGAAGAGCTGAAGAAGAAAGTCGCCGAGCTCGAGGTGCTCCAGACCGATCGGCGGATGCACGACGAGCTGGACCGCGCCTTCTCGGACCTGCGCACGGATCTCAATTTCCAGCTCCGTCCCGAGCTTTCGGAGCTGGCGAGCGCGTTCCTGAGCGAGCTCACCGATGCGCGCTACACCGAGCTGGAGCTGGACGACCAGTACAACATTGTTATTCTGGAGGATGGCATTCAGAAGCCCGTCCTGTCCGGTGGGGAAGAAGATCTCGCCAACCTCGTCCTTCGTCTGGCGATCTCACAGATGATCGCCGAGCGAGCTGGCCAGAGTTTTTCGCTGCTGATTCTCGACGAGGTCTTCGGCTCGCTGGACGAGGCGAGACGATTCAACGTGGTCGAGCTGCTGCGCGGTCTTCAGGATCGCTTCGAGCAGGTGATCCTGATCACGCATATCGAGCCGGTGCGCGAAGGATTGGATCGCGTGATCAACGTCAACTATGACGCGGATCGGGGCTGCTCCGTTGTGACCGAGAGTGAAGGGGACGCTCTCGTGACCGACGAGGACCTGGAGCCGATGCCGGATAAGCGGACTCCGTTCGCGCGTCCGCGCGCAGCGGCGGAATCTGTGGAGAACACGGCGGGGGCGGGCGCATAATGGCGTTCGCGCGCAACTGGAGACACGCCTGGGTGTCGGAGACGCCAGAGCGGGTGAGCGTGCGCGAAATTCCCGCGCTCAACGCGGTTTTCAGCGAGGCATTCACCGAGCGCTATCGCAGAGACGGGATGGTGGGCGTTCGTGTGCCGCACCTCAACCCGGCGGTGTGGAAGTTCGCCATCACGGACGCCGAAGACGGCGCGATGATCTGGCGCAACGCGCGCGACGGAATCGCGGCCTTCAACATGGTCCACCGCTCGGGCGTCGAAGGGTGGATGGGGCCGCTGGCTGTCCATCCCGACTACCAGAGTCAGGGCGTCGGGAAGATGATCGTTTCCTCTGGCGTTGAATGGTTGAAAAAGGCTGGCGCGAAAGTGATCGGGCTCGAGACGATGCCGCGCACAATGGACAACGTCGGATTTTATTCATCGCTCGGCTTCACGCCTGGGTATCTCACCGTCACGGTAACACTCGAGGCGGCGAGAGCCGGAATCCAGGCGACGGCGATGTCGTCGCTCAATCCGCACGAGCGGGAGTTGGCGCTCAGGCAGTGCCGGGCGCTGGTGGAACAGCTCACACCCGGGTACGACTACACGCGCGAGATCGTTCTCACCGCGCAGCACCAGCTCGGCGACACGCTGTTCGTGCGGAAGGGGAACGACGTCCTGTCGTTTGCGGTGTGTCACTCGGTGCCGCTGGTCGAGGGGCGGGTGACGGACGAAATGCGCGTGCTGAAGATGGTCGCGAGGAGCGAGGCCGATTTCGATCAGCTGGTGACGCAGCTGTGCGCTCATGCCCGGGTGAAGTCGGCGCGGCGTGTGGCGATCAGGGTGCAGGGGCAGTACGGCGATATTTACCGGCGATTGGTGGCGCGGGGTGCGCGAGTCAGGTGGACTGATCTGAGGATGTCGTTGCACGAGTACGCGGAGTTGCGGCCTGCAAATGGCGGGATCGTGCTATCGAATTGGGAGATCTAAGGGTAAGAAGCCCTGACGAAGGGGGGGGTGTGCGGACCCCGATCGATGCATTTTTGCGGTAAAAGAAGCGAGCGAATGTTATGCAGCCAGTCTTGCAGCCTATCACCGAGCAGTATTGTGACCACATCATCTCTAAGTGCGTGCGGCGGCGGGAGTTTGCCTTCGCGTTCAGAATTGTTAGAATGGGCAAAGGTTGCGAGCTACGCGGCCTTTTTATTTCGCTTGCAACCTAATAGGCGTTAGAAAGCGAGTATGGAGGAAAGATGAAGAGAGTATTTTTCGCAGCGACATCGCTAATTCTCGTCACTCACAGCGTCGCCTCCACTCTCCTAGCACAGGCAAGCTCTCCGAGCGCGCCTAGAAGCATCTCCAAGTGTTCGAGCGGTCTTCGTGGCGGCGGACCCGACTGCGCACCGGATCGCCGCTTACTTGTCGCTGTTACGATGAACGGAACTGAGCCATCGGCCGAGGTACTTACGATCGTTGGGATGGCTGCGAGCTCTAGTGGCGCGTTTGCTCTCACATCAACCAATGCCACACCTACGGACTCGACGATCTACACAGTCATGAGTATAAGACGCGACTCTCAAGGCAACTATCGACTCGACCGAAGCATGATGGGCTCAAAGGTCACATCGCTCGATAACTGTCGCGGGTATTCCACCGGCACGGGTGATGACATGGGTTTCGGCGCCTATCTCGCGTTGGAGACTCAGAAACTTGTTCGTTGTGTGCAGGCAGCTCGTGGCGCGCCAACTCATTAGCGATCCGAAGGTCTCGCTCTCTAACGTTAGTTGCAGCCGACGAGCGCTCCCAAGTCGTTGGGTTTCTCGCCTTTGGCCGTGTCGCCTGCGGCGCTTCAATACTTTCGCGCAGTTATGCTAGAGTCGCTCGCAGCTGAACTTGGGCGTTAGGTGGACACCATGACTTCCGTTTCCACGAGACACGCAACGTATACTGGCGTTTCATGCCTGGTGCTCTTGACGGTCGCCTGCTCTACGCACGGAACACGAGAGCCGGAACATCTTTCCATCAACCCGTCCCAGCCTGAGTGCTACGCGCTCGCGTACAGCGATGCTATCAGAAATGCGTCGGCGCGCCTTTTCCCCGTTTGGGCTGCCCTGATACCGGGACCCCAATCTGGTGCTCTGATCGGTCGTCCGAATCCCGCCTTCGGAGATGAAAGTTGGCGAGGCATGACGGAGTTCGCTGGTTGGAAGAGAATTGCTGCCGACTCGCTCGAGTTAATGTTTAGCGGTCGTTTCGAAGCAATCAGCATTCACGTCACTCGAAGTGGTTCGAACCTCTCCGGACGAGCAACTTGGTTAAGCGATGTCATCGAGCCAGGTCCCAAGCCCTCAATGCGTGTTGAAGGTACACGGGAATCATGTCCACCCACCCTCTCGCCTGCCGCCTAACGAACGTTGCAGCAGACGNNTAGAATCGCCCGCAGCTGAACTCGGGCGTTAGGCCGCGCCTCGTGGCGCCGATAGTTACAGGGCCGTTACTCGCACTAACCGCGGTCCAGTCCTCCAGCGTGTCGAGCGAAGCGGTGCTAGCCTTACACACATGGATGCNNAGACAATCGGCCTCCTGGCTTATGCATCTGCCGATATTGCGCATCATGCCTTTGGTCATGGCGCCGCATGCTTGGCGCTTGGCGGCCAGATCATTTCGCTGTCGTCGAATTACGTGAATTGCTCGCTTCGTGGCGCACCGATCGACCTTGGAGGCCCACTCGCGAATCTCGTGATCGGCCTGGTAGCGATGTTGACGGCGCGCTTAGCATCGCACGCGTCATCAGCGACGCGGCTGTTTTACATTCTTGTGGCCGCATTCAATCTGCTGTGGTTTGCATTGCAACTGGCGTTCAGCGCCGCGACGAGGACCGACGACTGGGCGTGGGCCATGCATCAATATCACGTCACCGAACCGATTCGATACGGCATGATCGCTATTGGCGCGCTGGCCTATATCTTGACGGTGCGTGCCAGCGCTGTTCAAATGGCGCCCTTTGCACATCCGCGCACCCGTGCAAGGACAATCACTCTGACTGCGTGGCTCACAGCCGGCGCGATCGCATGTGCGACGGCGGCGTTCGACCACAACGCGGGCGCAACCCTATTGCGGCGTGTCGTGGAACAATCCCTCGGCCTTTCGATTGGTCTTCTTTTCGTGCCGGCGCGAGCGGCGAGGACGGCGTTCCCTGACGGCGTGGAAGCCGTCCTCACTTTCTCAATCCCTTGGACCGTTGCTGCGGCTATTGTGGGGGCAGCGTCGATCCTTTTGCTTGGACCCGGCATCGCCATCGGCCTATGAGCGGAGGCTATATGGTACGAGCGAGCCAGCTGCCTAACAACGCGCTGCACCCGACGGCCGNNGTCGGTTCATTGCGTTAACGGCACCCGCCGCAGGTGAGCGCGAGCGTTAGACACCCACGACCTCAATAGGTATTGAAAGCTCTCATGACGTCATCGCTCGAGGCTCTCACATCTCTGGCTCACCAAATAGACGAGCATGGTGACTGGTGGCGCTTTCCGACCGAGTCGATCGTCCAGGGATTCATGGGGTCCGATCAGTTATTCATCGTCGGGGATCAGCCATCTACAAGCCCGTGGGAGTACCACAATCCTAATCGCCGCGCCTTCTACGATGCGCTAGCATCCGTCGGAGCGCAGAACGCGCACGTCACCGACCTCTACAAGAAGCGCGGGCCATCGGGAGCGCTGAGGAGTGGCCTGCCATCGGATTTCGGCGAACATCTCGGGCTATTTCGGCGGGAGCTAGAGGTTCTTCGGCCGCGACGTGTGGTCGCACTTGGAGCGCATGCGTACGATCTTCTGCATGAGCACGTTCCGGAGATTCGCCCGCTACTCGCTCGGCTCTGGCACTTTGCATATGCCGTTCGTTACAACAAGATGGCGGAATACCCGGAGCGGATGCGGATCGCATTCGCTTCACAGGGTGTCTAACGCGTCCCACTTGTCAGAGGCGCGTTGGTAGCTCGCTTCGCTCGCCGGTAGGTATTCTTTTGCTGGTGACCTTGGGCTTTTGACACCCACACGATGCAGCTACCAGTTCTTTCTCTCCCTATTGTATCGGATCGCCTGCTGCTCAGACGCACCCTGTGCTTCGAGGCGGACACGTACTACGAGCTCCACACCGACAACGATTACATCACCTATATCGGCGAGCCGATCAGTCGTGAGCGTTTCGATGCACAATTTGCCAAGGAGCTAAGCGACGCGCCGACTGGTTTGAGCTTGGCCGTGACTCTTCGTAACTCGGGCGCTGTCATCGGAGAACTGATGCTCCTACCATCAACCGATCACGAAGTGGAGTTGATCATCGCACTTCTGCCGAGATACCGAGGAGAGGGGTATGCATTCGAGGCGGCGAAAACCGCGGTTACAGCGATATTCGCCGATACCCAGATATCAGCGGTAATTGCCTGTGTTGAGGACGCTCATGTTGCCAGCCTCCATATGGTAGAAGCCCTAGGCATGACCTTCATGGGTCGTACCGAACGACTTGGTGGCAAGAAGCCCAAGGTCTTCTCAATTAAGCGTCCTGCGCCGAGTGTCTAACGTGTGTTGCACCAGACGGGCGAACTTGGGCGTTAGGTTGCTTAATCGATGGTTATGATTTTCGCAGGCAGTCGGCACACTCTCATTGCCAGTGCGACATTCTTCGCAGGCCTCTCGTGTGCGCGCAAGCCTGGCCCTTCACTCGACCCTATGCTTGCGGCGCCGGTGTGCGATATCACGCCAATGAGGCCACTCGGACGAGTCGTCCGAATTCCTGCGTTCGTACCATCTTCGAATCGTGGTAGTCTCACCGGAATCGTCATTCAGAGAGAAACTGGAGATGCGCTGCCAGGTGCTGGGGTTAGTCTTGTACCAGCCGCCGGCATTAGTGGCCGCCCTTACTCTGAGCGCTACACTGATGAACACGGTGGATTCACATTCGACAGTGTCGCGCTTGGTCTCTATCAAATCCGTGTTCGGCACATTAACGAGTACCGAGATAGCGCATCATTCGAAGCTGTGAGCGGACGAGTAGACAGTGTACGGATTGCAATGCGAGCGTATCGCTGCTATGGCTATTGAAGGAACGGCGCCCCGCCAGCGCGGCCTAACGAACGTTGCAGCTGACAAGGGTTCTTGCACCACTTTTGT
>PKVB01000101.1 GCA_003131365.1 Gemmatimonadota bacterium
GTTCGAGTCCCGTTTCCCGCTTAGTTTCTCTTCGGGGTCAGTGCCACCCATCCGCGCTGGCTCGTCCTTCTCCGCTCGGGTGGCGAAACCGGTAGACGCGAGGGACTTAAAATCCCTTGGGATAAGATCCCATGCGGGTTCGATCCCCGCCCCGAGCATCCAGTAACCCAGACACGCCATGAGCGCAGCGACGGCAATGAATCTTGCGCCCAGAAGAATCGAGCGCGTCCTACTGATAGTGAATCCAGGGTCACGACGGGGAGCGCGCATCCACCGCCAGGCGCTCAAGGCATTTGCCAAAGCAGGGGTCGCTTGCGACTCCATGCCCACCGAAGCGCCCGGACACGCAACGACGATCGCGAAGACCCACGCGCATAAATACGACGCTGTCTTCACACTCGGCGGTGACGGAACCGTAATGGAAGTGCTGGGCGCTCTCGCGCATCAGGGACCGCCACTCGGAGTGCTGGCGGGAGGAACCGCGAACGTCGTCGCGCGGACGCTCCACATTCCGCTCAATCCGGCCCGCGCGGTGCCGATGCTCCTCAACGGCGATGAAGCGAGGATGGATCTGGGGCGGCTCGGCGACGGCCGCCGCTTTGTCATTGGCGTGGGGGTAGGCCTTGACGCAACCATGATGTCGGAGGCACCGGCCAGACTGAAGAGGCGCTTTGGCTTCATGGCCTACGTCATCGGTGGATTCAAGGCCGTGCTGCGCAACCAGAAATTCGAGCTGCGGCTGACGGTTGACGGTGTCGTCTACGATCGATCCGCCTCGGCCGTCCTGGTCGCCAATTTCGGAGCGGTGCTCAACGATCTCGTCACGTTCGGCGATGGGATCGCCCGTGACGATGGGCTTCTCAACGCCTGCGTCTTCTCGCCGACCAATCTCAGGGACTCGCTGCGGATCCTGTGGCGCATGGCCAGGAAGGACTTCGGTCCCGATCCGTGCCTCTTCTATAAGTCAGGGCGCGATTTCAGAATCGAAACCCTGCCCCGCATGCCCGCCCAGGCCGACGGCGAGCTCCTCGACGGCACACCTCTATCCGTTTCGGTGGATCCACTGGCCGGCAGCTTGCTTATTCCGAGACGGAGCCGGGAGTGACAGGAGTCGTTTCGGGCTAAGTTTGGCCAGTTCGATTCCGGTGAACCGACACGCGACTTCGGAGACGATGATGGACAGGGGAAATGCGTTCCTCAAGAGTCAGATCGACCGCGCCGTGACCCAGCACGGCGTGTTCCTGAGCGCGCTCGAGGCGCACGAGGAACAGGCAGAAGACTCTCGCTTCAGCGATCTCTGCTCGCGCCACCTTCCGCACATGCGCGAGCACCAGCGCATGCTCGAGGAGTACCAGTCGCAGCTTGGAGGAGGGTCAGCCGTGGCGAAAGCCGTTACTGGAATGGCCGTCAGCGCCGCGCGCGATCTCGCCGATGCCGCGCGTGGGAGCGATTACGTTCGCCTCGTCGGCGACATAGTGATGGCGCGTCAATCCGAGGACGCCTTCAAGACCTTTCGCGAAGGAGGCAGAATGATGGGCAACCGGACGCTCCAGGAAATCGGAGACATTGGCGAGCGCCACCACGACGCCTACGTCAAAGAGGCGAACAGGCTGGTCCAGCAGCTGTTCGTGGAGCACGTTCAGGGGGTCGATGGCGCGGCGCGGCTGTCGGCATACACACGTCTCGACGCCGCGACCTGAGCGCGCTCGCCGCGCTCGCAGCCCTTGGCGCTGCGGGAATCCGTCCCCAGTCCGAGACCCTCGACCCCGTTGAATCGCGCGCGCGCATCGTCATGACACCATCCACGCCCACCGCTAACTTCTCCTCATGACCGATGTCGTATCGCTCGCCGCCGAGCTGGTTGCGATCCAGTCGACGACGGGCTCCGAGGAGAGCGTTGTCGATTACGTGTCGCGCTGGCTCGTAGCGCGCGGCTGGAATGTGACTCTGCAGGAAGTGACTCGCGGACGAGCGAACATCTGGGCCTCGAGATCGGGAGGCGACGGTGGCGTAACGTTCTCGACTCACCTCGACACGGTCCCGCCATTCGTGCCGCCGCGGTTGGAAGGAACGCGGCTTTTCGGGCGCGGATCTTCCGACGCGAAGGGGATAGCGGCGGCGATGATGGTGGCTGCCGACCGGCTCGTCAGCGACGGCGAGAAGCGAATAGGCGTGCTCTTCGTCGTCGGCGAGGAGAAGGGCTCCGACGGCGCCCGCGCCGCAAACAATCTGCGCGCGAACAGCCGCTACCTGATCAACGGTGAGCCAACAGAGAGCAAGCTGGCGAGCGGTGCCAAGGGCTCGCTCCGGGCGACGATCCGCACGCGCGGTAGAGAGGCACATTCCGCGTACCCGCATCTTGGGCGCTCGGCCATCGAGCCGTTGCTTGATCTGCTGCCGACGCTGCGTAAGCTTCCCCTTCCCAAGGATCCTGTGCTGGGCGAAACCACGGTCAACATCGGAACGATCAGGGGCGGCACCGAGGCCAACGTCAT
The DNA here is from genome assembly GCA_003131365.1 of Gemmatimonadota bacterium. Lineage (GTDB taxonomy): Bacteria > Gemmatimonadota > Gemmatimonadetes > Gemmatimonadales > Gemmatimonadaceae > UBA4720. The sequence continues at coordinate 2,496 of PKVB01000101.1, forward strand.
TCCCGCGCTGGCGGAATCCGAGATCATGTTCCGGCTCGTCGGCGACGTCGAGCCGATCAAGAAGATGGTGCTGGACTGGGCCAAGGGGCATGCCGACGTGGAATTCGGCTCGCACATCCCGGCGCAGCGATTCGCGACGGTGCCCGGGTTCGAGACGGGCCCGGTCGCGTACACATCGGATATTCCGCTGCTCTCGAACTGGGGGGAGCCCCTGCTGTTCGGGCCCGGCTCGATTCACGTCGCACACACCCCGGACGAGTACATCGACGTCGAGGCGCTGAGGGCCAGCGTCGACACATACGAAAAACTCGCCAAAATACTTCTCGCCAGATGACGACTCAGCCGATTCCAGGAAAACGCAAGGGCAAGTGGCCCGTGGCAGTGCTCGGCGCCACCGGGGCGGTGGGGCAGATGTTCGTGCGCCTGCTTGCCGACCATCCCTGGTTCGAGCTGGTCGAGCTCGCGGCATCCGAACGGTCCGCCGGGAAGAAGTACGGCGAAGCAACGCGGTGGCTGGAGGGTGCGCCTCCGCCGCAGGCGGTGCAGAACAGGCGTGTGATCGCCTGTGATCCGGGCGTCGTGAGCGCGCCGATCGTTTTCTCCGCATTGGACGCGACGGTGGCGGGCGAAGTCGAGATGGCGTTCGCGAAGGCCGGGAAGTTCGTGCTCAGCAACGCCAAGAATTTCCGGATGGACCCAGACGTGCCGCTTGTGATTCCTGAAGTGAACGGCGATCACCTTGCTCTCATCGAGTGCCAGCGGCAGCGGCGTGGCTGGAGTGGCGCCATCGTGACGAACGCGAACTGTTCGGCAACGGTTGCGGCGCTCGCGCTCGCTCCGCTGCATCAAAAGTTCGGAATTCGGCAGATCTTCCTCTCCACGATGCAGGCAGTGTCCGGCGCCGGTTATCCCGGCGTGCCGTCGCTCGACATACTCGGCAATGTGATTCCATACATCGCCGACGAAGAGCCCAAGCTCGAGCGCGAGATGCTGAAGCTGCTCGGCACGTATGAGGACGGTGAGGTGACGAGCGCGACGTTCAAGGTCAGCGCACACACGAACCGCGTCCCGGTGGAGCACGGCCACACGATCTGCATGACGATCGGCTTCGAAGAGAAGCCGACGCCCGAATCCGCGATCGAAACCATGCGGTCGTGGCAGGGATTTCCGGCGACCCGCGGCCTTCCGACCAGTCCAGAGCATCCGCTTGTCGTTACGGACGCGCCGGATCGCCCGCAACCGAAGCGCGATGTCAACGCGGGGGACGGGATGACGGTGACAGTCGGACGCGTGCGGCGAGACGCGGTGCTCGATCTGCGCATGGTCGCTCTCGGACACAATACGGTTCGCGGAGCTGCGGGCGGATCCGTGCTGAATGCCGAGCTGCTCGCCGTCAACGGCGCTCTCGACTCCGCGTGATCGTCGTAAAGTTCGGCGGGACATCGGTCGGCGATGCGGAGGCGATCGAGCGCACTGCCGAAATCGTCAAAGGCCGCCTCGATCGACAACCCGCGGTCGTGGTGTCGGCTCTCGGCGGGGCGACGAATTCGTTGCTCGCGATCGGGGAGCAGTCGGCGAAGGGCCATCTCATCGGCGCGCTTCGCGGGGTTGAGACGCTCAGGGATCGCCACTTTCAGCAGTGCGAAATACTTCTTGGCACCTCCGGCGAAGCGTCCGACGTGGCGGCGGAGATGAGCGCGAGCTTCGACGAGCTCGCCAGTCTGGCCGAGGCGCTCTCGGTTCTTGGGCACGCGACGCCACGCAGCTTCGACGCGATCGCTGCGTTCGGAGAGCAGCTCTCGTCGCATCTCGTCGCGGCATTCTTCAAGCTGCGCGACATACCGGCTGTGCATGTCGAGGCGCGCGACGTTTTTGTCACGGACGACAATTTCATGTCGGCCGAGCCGCAAACCGATGCGATCGCGGAGGCCGCCCGGGGCATCGTGCAGCCGTTGATCCAGGAAGGGAAGGTTCCGGTGATGGGCGGCTTCATCGGCCGCACGACCCGGGGTGTTACGACGACACTGGGGCGCGGCGGATCGGACTACAGTGCGTCACTACTCGGCGCGGCGCTCCACGCCGAGGCGATCGAGATCTGGACCGACGTCGATGGGATGTTGACCGCGGACCCTCGGGTCGTCAAAGGATCCAAGCTGATCGAGCAGATTCGCTTTGACGAGGCGTCGGAGCTCGCATCGTTCGGCGCAAAGGTGCTCCATCCAAGTACGATCGCGCCCGCCGTCCGCCTCGGCATTCCCGTCTTCATATACAATTCGCGGAACCCGAAGGGGAAGGGAACGCGGATCACGTTCGACGCCCCTCGGCGTGCCGTCAGCGCGATCGCCGGCAAGGGCGGCATCACGGTCGTGAAGGTGGGCGCGGCCAAAATGCTGTTCGCGCGTGGATTTCTCCGGCGGGTGTTCGAGATCTTCGAAAAGAATGGCATTTCAGTGGACGTCGTCGCAACATCGGAAGTGTCTGTCTCGGTGACAGTGGATGAGCCGTCGCAACTGGAGTCGCTGGTGGTCGAGCTTTCACAACTCGGCGACGTATCGGTCGAGCGCGACCGCGCGATCGTCGCCGTTGTGGGTGCCGCTATCAGCGAGGACACTGCGTCTATGGGCCGCGCGATCGGCGCGCTCGACGGAATCAAGGTGCACATGATGTCTCTCAGCGCGACGGGAATAAATCTCACGATGATCGTGGATGGAGATCAGTTGAATCCGGTGATGGGGCGTCTGCACGACGCGTTCTTCGGGCGAGGGACAAAATGAGCGCTCACGACGTTGCGGTCATAGGCGATGGTAAAATGGGCCAGGCCGTCAGGCAGCTGGCCGTCGCGAAGGGCTGGAAGGTCACGGCCGTCATCGGCGAGCGAGAAAGCGCGGGTGGAAAGGGAATCAACGCGCGCTCTCTTGGCGAGCCGGGGGTCGCGGTGGAATTCACGCAGCCCGACGCGGCGGTTGGAAACGTCATGGCCTGCCTCCGGGCCGGCGTGCCGGTCGTTGTCGGCACCACCGGCTGGTACGACGCGCTGCCGGACGTGACGCGCGTCTCAAAAGAGACGGGGACGTCGTTTCTCTGGTCCCCGAATTTCTCGCTCGGCGTTAACGTCCTGATCGAGCTTGCCCGTTATGCCGGCACCTTGATGCGGACCCTCGAGGACTTCGATGGGCACATCGTCGAAACCCACCACGCCATGAAAAAGGATGCGCCTTCCGGCACGGCGATCGCCATTGGCAAGGCAGCGAGCGATGCGCTGGAACGGCCCATTCCCATGACGAGCGTGAGAACGGGGTCGGTCCCTGGAACGCACGAGCTGATTTTCGACGCAGCGTTCGAGCAGCTGTCTCTCACGCACCTGGCGCGTGATCGGCGCGTCTTCGCGGAGGGCGCCCTGAAAGCCGCCGACTGGCTCATCGGGAGACACGGTGTCTTCACGATGCGGGACGTGCTCGAGCTCCCCGGGCGGAAGTCAGGTTAGTGGCGGCGGCGCGGGTGAAACCTCAGGATAGCGCCGCCGTAATGAGTACCATGGCACGGCGTCGCTTTCATTTCGCAATCATTGCTGGAGTCCTGCTTACGGCGGGCTGTCGCGGTAATGGTGACTCGGATCCGGTTCCGACGAGTCTGCCCGGGACTTACGCCTACGCTGCCAAGGGATCGACCTTCAAAAAGCCGTGGGAATTCTACATGAAGCTCGACCTCACCCCGGACCGGCACTACACGCTCACGCTCGACAAGAACATCGACGGACAAAAGGACCCAAGGGAGACCTCCGTCGGCGCGTACGCGGTCTCCGGCGACCAGATTCTGCTGCGCGATGTTCGCCCCCCGCTTGGCCCGTCCAAGGATGTCCATAAGCTTCTGATCAAGGCGGATTCTCTGATCGCGGAAGTTGGATGGACCAGCGAACTGTTCCTGAAGGGAGTGGGCGCGCCCAACGTCGTACTCGTCAAACAGCGCGGTAGCTAGGCCGGATTCGCTCTCGGCGGCGAGAGCCGCATACATTTAACAAATGAAATCGCAGCGTCTCTCGGGCTGTGGAACAGCGCTCGTCACGCCCTTCACCAAATCCGGCGAGATCGACGAGCGCTCGCTGCGCGCCTTTGTCGACTGGCAGATCACGAGTGGCGTGCACTTCGTAGTCCCGTGCGGATCGACGGGCGAAGCCGCGACCATGACGATCGCCGAGCACCGACGCGTGGTCGAGATAACGGTCGAACAAACGGCCAACCGCGTTCCGGTCGTCGCCGGGGCTGCATCGAACGACACGAAGAAGGCAATTGCCCTCTCGCTGGAGATGGAATCTGTCGGCGCGACGCACTTGCTCCACGCTTCGCCGATGTACAACAAGCCGCCGCAGCGGGGAATCGTCGCGCACTTTCGGGCGATCGCGGATGCTGTCCGAATTCCGATTGTCGTGTACAACGTGCCGGGCCGAACCGCCAGCAATATCGAAGCTGCCACGACGCTCGAGCTGGCCGAGCACGAGAACATCCTTGCGGTGAAGGAGGCATCCGGAAATCTGGCGCAGATCGGTGAGATCATTCGGCATCGCCCCGCGCGATTCTCGGTGCTTTCCGGGGATGATCCACTCACGCTCGCGGTCATGGCGGACGGCGGAGACGGCGTCGTGTCGGTCACATCCAACGCGACGCCGCAACTCGTCGCCAAGCTGACGGAGCTCTGCGCGGCGGGAGATTTCGCGGCGGCGCGCGCGATCCATCACCAGCTCGCGGAGTGGACGGCAGCCGCTTTCGTCGAGCCCAATCCGATTCCAGTGAAGTCCGCGCTCGCGATGATGGGCCGGATCGCAAACGTTCTTCGCCTGCCACTTGTCCCCCTTGCAGAGAAATTCGAGCCGACGGTGCGCGCCGCTCTCGTATCTGTAGGCGCACTCACGGCGTGACCGTGTCAGACATTCGAGAAATAGAGAAGCGCGTCGATGCGCTTGCATCCACGCCTGCTGGTGCTCGGCTACCGGATGATGCGCGGACGATAGTCAGACACCTTCTCGATGCGCTCGAGGCGGGAAGCGTCAGAGCGGCGGAAAAGGATCCGGCGACCGGGGAGTGGCGCGCCGTTCTGTGGGTGAAGCGTGGAATCCTTCTCGGCTTTCGCGTGGGCGGGATGATCGACATGTCAATCCGATCATCAGATGGCGACGCCACTCTCTCCTTCTTCGACAAGGACACGTATCCGCCGCGTCCACTGACGCTGGCCGACGGCGTTCGCATCGTGCCCGGTGGATCGAGCATCAGGCGCGGCGCCTATGTAGCGAGCGGTGTCGTGTGCATGCCACCGATGTATATAAACGTCGGCGCTTACATCGGATCGGGTACGATGATCGACTCGCACGCGCTGGTCGGGTCGTGCGCGCAGGTCGGCGAGCGGGTTCATCTGAGCGCGGCGGCGCAGCTTGGCGGTGTCCTCGAGCCGGTANNCGAGCCGGTGAACGCGTCTCCCGTCGTGGTCGAAGACGATGTCGTCGTGGGCGGTAATTGCGGGATCTATGAAGGAACCGTCGTGCGCAAGCGGGCGGTGATCGGTGCTGGAGTCGTTCTTACGAGGGGCACACCGGTCTATGATCTCGAGCGACAGACTGTTCACCGCGCCGAGAACGGCAAGCCACTGGTGATCCCCGAGAATGCGGTGGTAGTACCGGGCGCGCGAGCGGTGAAGGGTGACTGGGGGCAGAGCCAGGGCATCTCGTTGCAGACTCCCGTGATCGTGAAATACCGCGACGAGAAAACCGACGCGGCAACAGCGCTGGAATCTTGGCTCCGCTGAGGGTGTCCGGCATCATTCGAGTGCCGGGCGACAAGTCGATCTCACACCGTTCGCTCATCCTTGCTTCACTCGCGGATGGCGAGTCGTGCATCCGCGGGATTCTCGACTCGGAGGACGTCCGCGCCACCGCCGAGGTCCTTCGCTCCCTTGGCGCCGCGATTCCGCCGCTTGCGGACGAGATGCGAGTCAAAGGCGCCGGAATCCGCGGACTTCGGCCGCCGCGCCGCGCGCTGGATTGCGCCAACAGCGGCACCACCACCCGTCTCCTCGCCGGCGTGGTCGCGGCGCACCCGTTCTCGGCGCGCTTCGAGGGCGACGCCAGCCTGAGCCGCCGCCCCATGAAGCGCGTCGCGGAGCCACTCACGTACATGGGGGCGAGGTTCGAGTTCGAGCACGGCGATGGACTGCCGATGACCGTGCATGGCGTCGATCTCAGAAGCATCGATTGGGATACGCATGCCTCGAGCGCACAGGTGAAGAGCTCCATCTTGCTCGCCGGTCTTATCTCGGAGGTGGAAGTGCGCGTGACGGAGAAATCGCCATCGCGCGACCACACCGAGCGAATGTTGCGCGCGATGGGCGCCGACGTGGAAATCGATGGAAATCAGGTCTGCCTCAGACCCGCGCGCCGGCTCAATGCGATCGAGATCGATGTGCCCGCGGATCCATCCTCAGCGGCGTTCTTCGTGGCGCTTGCCTCGCTTGCCGGCGGTGGAGAGCTGACCCTGACGGATGTCTGTCTCAATCCTACGCGCACCGGCTTTCTGGGCGCGATGACGCGCATGGGAGCGCAGGTTGACACGACCGCGAGGCGGATCAGCGGCGGCGAAGAAATAGGATCCCTGCGCGTTCGCGCGGCTCCGCTCAGGAGCACCAGAATCACGGAGGCCGAGGTTCCGTCGCTCATCGACGAGCTGCCGTTGCTCGCATGTGTCGCGGCAGGCGCGAGGGTCGATCTCGAGATCACCGGCGCGGCCGAGCTGCGAGTGAAGGAGAGCGATCGCATCAGCGCGGTGGTGCAAAACCTTCGCGCGGTCGGAGCGGACGCGGAGGAGCTTCCCGATGGGCTGCGCGTCCACGCGTCTCGCCGGGAGTTGTCCGGCACGATCGATCCTCGTGGCGATCACCGCATCGCGATGGCATTTGGCATTCTGTCCGCGGCTTCCGGAAATCGCATCACCGTGTCGAACCCGGACTGTGTCGCCGTCTCCTATCCGCGCTTCTGGGAAGATCTTCGCCGGGTTGCGGCATGAGGCGCCGGACATTCGTAATCGCGATTGACGGGCCCGCCGCATCGGGAAAATCTTCGACGGCGCAGATGGTTGCGGAGAAGCTGGGCTATCTCCACGTCGACTCGGGATCTCTCTATCGGGCCGCGACGGCGGCCATGTTGCGCAAAGAGAGAGACGCGTCGAAGTGGACGGAGCAGGCTGTCCTCAATGCGGCGCGGCCCGTGGAGCTGCGCGCGGCCCGCACCTCGTTTTATCCGGTGCTCGAAGGCCACGCGATCGAGGACGAGATCCGTGGAGCGGAGGTGACGGACAATGTGTCCCGCGTCGCGCAGATGCCGCGGGTTCGCGAGTGGGTCAACCAGATGGTTCGGGACTCGGCGGAATCGCGGGACGTCGTCGTGGACGGGCGCGACATGGGTACCGTGGTCTTTCCCGACGCCGATCTCAAGATCTTTCTCGTCGCCGACTCGCGGGAGCGCGCGGCCAGGCGGTTGCGCCAGCGGGGGACGCCGACGTCGCACCAAATGCTCGACGACGAGACTATACGGATCACCGAGCGGGACGCCCGGGACGCCGGTCAGACCGTTCCGGCCGCCGATTCGGTGGTAATCGACACGACCGGCCTGACTCAGCAGGAGCAAGTGGAACAGATTGTGACTCTATCCAAGCAGCGCTCGGGGTAGTACCAGGGTGGCGTCTCTCGCCTCGTCAAAGAGAGAAACCCGGAGGGTGTTCGCCAATGCGTCGGTTCAGTGATCGCTCGGGGATTGATTGGAGTGCATTCGAGACCGCGCGGCCGGGAGGTCTTCCGGACCGCCGCGTGAAGGCCGCGAACGTTACGGTCTCGTTCAAGTGCGACGATGGAAGCGAAGTCGCGATGGACCTTCCGGTTGGCGCGCTCGAGGGACTCACGGACGAAGAGCTCATCCTGCTCCTCACCAGGGGCCTGATGTAGCTGGAGGCGGCTGATTCGCGAGCTGAGGCCGGCTCTCAGCAGCTCGCCACAAGATCGTGCTCGCACCTGGACGGGACGGCGTCGCCAAGTTGCCCTGACAGCGGGAAGGGTCTACATTTAAAAGCTTGATTCGAACGCACTCAACCCTTTAACCCGCAACATGATAGACTCGGCCAACGATACACAAACCGCTACCGGCACGACGCTGACCGCGCGCGAGAAGCGCGATCTGCAGAAGGCGCAGCTGCGTCCGCTTGCCAACCTGAGACCAGAACTGTACGACGAGGACGATTACTCGCAGGACGAGCTCGAGACAATGATGGAGATGTACAACGGGACGATGGCTTCCATAGAGGAAGGCGAGATCGTCAAGTCCCGTGTGCTCGATATCCGTGACAACATGGTCGTCCTCGACATCGGATTCAAATCCGAAGGGACGATCCCGCTCGAAGAGTTCAAGGATCTTCCCGATCTCAAGCCAGGCGATGAAGTCGAAGTCCTGCTCGAGCATCTCGAGGACATGGAAGGATCGGTTGTCCTCTCCAAGAAGAAAGCCGACTTCATGCGTGTGTGGGAACGCATCCGCGTCGCCTACGAGAACGACCAGCCGGTGCGTGGCGCCCTGATCAAGAAGATAAAGGGTGGAGTCGTTGTTGATCTAATGGGAGTCGATGCATTCCTCCCCGGATCTCAGATCGCGCTTCGTCGCGTTCCGAACGTCGACGAGCTGCTCGGCCAGAGCTTCGACTTCAAGATCATCAAGCTCAACAAGCGTCGCCGCAACATCGTCGTCTCGCGCCGAGTGATCCTCGAGCAGGAGAGGGCCGGGAAGCGCGAGAAGCTGATGAAGGAGCTCCAGAAAGATCAGGTGCGGAAGGGCGTGGTCAAGAACATCACCGACTTCGGCGCATTCATCGATCTCGGTGGAGTCGACGGACTGCTCCACATCACCGACATGTCGTACGGCCGCATTCAGCATCCGTCCGAGATGGTGCACATCGGCCAGGAGCTCGAGGTCAAGGTTCTCGACATCGATTGGGATCGCGAGAGAATTTCGCTCGGGCTCAAGCAGCTCCAGAGCTACCCATGGAAGGATGTCGCCGAGAAGTATCCGGTCGGCACGCGCGTCAGCGGAAAGGTGGTTTCGATCACCAACTACGGAGCGTTCATCGAGCTCGAGCCGGGCATCGAAGGACTCGTGCACATCAGCGAGATGAGCTGGAC
>PKVB01000168.1 GCA_003131365.1 Gemmatimonadota bacterium
TTTCCGGCGACGTAGCCCGCGTTCTGCGATGTGCGTCGCGCGGTACCGCTCTTTCCCGCGACCTCGAAGGTCGCGAGATCAGCTTTCGTCGCGGTTCCCTCACGCACTACCGCCAGGAGCAGCTGCTGAACCGTGCGGGCCACTTCACCCGACATCACGCGGCGTACGGCCCGCGTCTCAGCGCGATACAACACTTTCCCATCAGTCGACCGCACTTCCTTCACCAGGTGTGGCTCGAGCAGCTCCCCGCCGTTCGCTATCGCGGAATACGCGGTGACGAGCTGGAGCGGTGTCACCGCGATCTCGTAGCCCATGAGGATCGATGCGCTCGTCTCCTTCGACCACTGCTTCGGCTCGCGCAAAGTTCCCGATGCTTCCGCCGGCAGCGGCACCCCAAGCGGCATCCCGAATCCGAGATCGCGGAAGGTCTCATATTTCTGGCGCGGCGTCAGACGCTGGCCGAATTCGACGATGCCGATGTTGCTCGAAAACCTGATGACGTCGGCGAGCGAGAGCGACTGCGACTTGTGCATGTCGGAGATAGTGCGCCCATCGAGCTCGAGCGTTCCGTTGTGGGTGTTGACGACGTCGGTGATCCGCGCTCGACCTTTCTCGAGCAGCGCGGCCGCGACGAACGGCTTGAGCGTCGAGCCCGGCTCGAACGGCTCCGTCACGGCGGTGTTCGAGAACGTCGTGCGTCCGACTCTGTTGCTCGTCAGCGCGAGAATCTCTCCGGTGTGCGGATTCATCACCACGATGTCGCCGCCGTCCGCGTGCAGGCTGTCCACCGCGACCGACAGCTCCCGCTCGCAGATACCCTGCAGCGAATTGTTGATCGTCAGCACGACCGTAGATCCGGCCTTCGGTTGGTCGGTCCATCCGTCGGGAGAATCGAGCGGACGCCCGTCCTTGTCGCGGGCCAGCCTCACTCTTCCCGAATCGCCGCGCAGCAGCGTATCTAGCGCGAGCTCCAGCCCATCCAGGGGATTCCCCTGTCCGTCCAGGCTGCCGACAATGCGCTTGATGCCGCCCGAATTGGCGTAGACCCGCTGCAAAACCGGCGTCAGGTGGATGCCGTTCAGCTTCGAGATCGAAGCGACGTCGGAGGCCGTGTACAGCCCGGGCAGATCGATCCAGCGCCGCCTGTGCGCGATAGCGGTGCGCACGGCATCCGCATCGACGCGCGCGTGATGCAGCGCCTTGAGAACGAACGCGGTATCGCGCACTTCGGGTAGAGCGACGGCGACGCGCGTCATCTCACGACTCTCGACCAGCGTGTTGCCGCTGGCGTCCAGAATCTCCCCGCGCGGAGCGGACAGAGCACCCGCGAAGTAGTGCTGCCGCCTGGCGCGGGCGGTCCAATCCTTCCCTTCAACGACCTGCACCTTCGCGGCGCGGGCAACGAGCGCGATCGCGAAGAGCACGAAGAAGGCGTGAACTATCGCGACGCGCTTACGGGTTTTCATCTGGCCGCGACCGTGGGAGTATGACGACCTGCTTATCGGTCGGGATGTGCATGCCAAGACGATGTTCGACCGAGGCGCCCAGTGTCTGTCTCGAGGACGCGTCGCGAATCTCGCTCTCGAGCCGGGCCCGCTCGCCCTCCAGCTCGACGCGCTTAGCGTCGAGCTGGGCGAGGCGCTCCGATTCGCCGATTCCGATCGTGCGCCGCCATACGATCGCGAGCGCGACGAGCACGAAGGCGCCGAGTATTAGGGCCACGCGGGTCCGCCCCCGAAATGCTACGCGGCTTTTCGCCATGCTCGAAGTCTCGCGCTGCGGGAGCGCGAATTCACAGCCATCTCCGCCGAGCTCGCGGTCAGCGCGCGCTTGGTCAGCACCTCGCCGAGAGCCTTGCCACGGCAGGTGCAAAGCAGCTGCTTCGGGGGGCAGATGCAGGACTGACTCCAGCCGCGGATGGTGTGCTTGACGAGCCGGTCCTCTCCTGAGTGGTAAGAGATCACGGCCAGCACGCCACGCGGATCGAGCCGGTCGCGCAGCGACGGCAGTGCCTTCTCGAGTGCCGCGATCTCGTCGTTGACGGCGATGCGCACGGCCTGAAAGAATCTCGCGAACTCGCTCGGCCCTGTGCGCGCTCCGTAGGCGCCGCGAATCGCGTCGACCAGATCATCGCTCACGCGCATCGGCTTTCGCTCGCGGCGGCGCACGATTTCCCGCGCGAGTCGCTTGGCGCGCGGCTCGTCTCCGTAGTCACGAAAAATTTTGGATAGCTCTGCTTCATCGAGGGTGTTGAGCAAATCGGCGGCGGTGCCGGTAGAGCGACGGTCCATCCTCATATCGAGTAACGCGCCAGGCCGAAAAGAGAAACCTCGCTCGTCCGCATCGATCTGCATGGAGGAAACCCCGAGGTCGGCGAAAATACCGTCGAAAATGCGTCCACCGAGCTCCGGGATGCGGTCGATTTCGCCGAAATTCCCCCTCAAAGCGAGAAAGCGGCCTGACGCCTCGTAAGGCGCCAGCCGCTTCCGTGCTTCGGTTATGGCAGCCTCGTCGCGATCGATCGCTACAACCGACGAGCCGGCGGCGAGGAGGGCTTCACTGTGCCCTCCTCCGCCCAACGTGCAATCCAGTACCTGCCGGGCGCCTTTGAGCAGCGCCACCACCTCTTCGACCATGACCGGCGCATGGTAGGAGCTATCCCACCGGCCGGTCACGGGGTCAGAGTCTGTCACTTACAGAAGCGCTTCACCTCGTTGTCGACCGCGGGCGTGAACTGAGGAATCGCCCTCAGGAGCTGAGCGGCCTCGTTCGGGTACTTCTGTCCGCCTGCCGGCAGGTTGATTAAGGCGAGGTTGAATGCATCGCGCGCCATGCGGGCCAGGTCGCAGCTCCGCTTATCATTGGCGTCGTTGACAGCGCTCTGACCGAGCGAGAAGGCGCTGGCGCCCAACAGGAACTTGGCGTCCGCGGATGTTTGTAGCTGATCGGAAAGCTGCAGGAACTTGATGGCGCGCTGGAAATCCGCCCGATCCTTCGAGGCCGTTCCGGCCTTGTAGGCGTCGCTTCCCTGCTTGAGCGCCAGCTGTGATAGTGCGCCAGGATCCACGCCGTTGTTCTTGGCGTTCTGCAGGGTGGCAACCAGATCGTCGTACTGATTCAGTGAGTCCTGGACAGTCGCGAGGAGAAAGTATCCGGGGGGATTCTTCGGGTTTGCCGCGACAGCCTTCTTGGCCGCATCAAGTGCCAGCTGCAGCTGGCCGGCCTTGTATAGAGCCTGCCCATTGTACAACTGCAGGTTCGGATCGTTTGGAAATTTCCTGAGTCCGAGCGCCGCGGCTTCTGCCGCCTTCTGGGGCTGGTTCAGCGCGCTGTACGCCGCCGCGAGGCGCGTGTAGTAGTCCGCTGTCGCGGTAGCTGTATCTACCCGCACCATCTCGTTGCCAACGTCAATCGCGCCCTGATAATCCTTCGCGTTCAGATAGACCAGCCACGCGAGGTTGAGCAGCTGCGGATCGCCCGGATTGGTCTGGAGAAGATCACGCACGAGGGGAACGGCTTGCTCAGGGTGCTTCAGCTGAGCGTACTCGTTGATGACGTTCTGAATGAGTTTGATGTTCGTGGGATCAGCGGCTGCAAGCGCGCCGAGCACCTTCAGAAGCTCGGTCGTATCGCTGCTCAGCCGGGCCGGGGCGACCCCGGGCCGCGGCGAGTCGATCCGGGCCCGGTAAGTCGTAGTGAGCATTTGCAGCGCCGGTATGTTGCGTGGGTCGCTGGCGCGAACGCGCTCAGCGACAGCCACTACCGAGTCCGGCATTTTGAGATTGTTGTACGCCTCGGCGAGGCAGACTGCAAGAATGTTTGCGTTCGGATAACCGGCCAACCCCTGGCGTGCTGCCGCCACCGCTTCCTGGTACTTGCCCTGCGCGATGGCGTTGTGGCAGGCCTCTTCAGCGGGTAGCTGGCGGCGGGCATCCTTGATCGCGCGTGCGACCTGGTCGGCCGCGTCGTCGAGCTTGGCGCCCTGGGCGCTCGGCAGAACCTGACCCTTGGTCATGTCGCGGGAGATGATGAGCCGCGAATCGATCTTGTACCCAGTGGGCGTCTTGGTAACGGTGCCTTCGAGATACTGCGGAGCGCGAACGAGGGTCGCCAGCGCCTTGGCATCGCCAGGAGCCAGAGCTTCGGTCGTCGGGTATCCCGATGACTGGAGACTGTTATTGATGTCGGCCTTCGGGACTACGACCACATCGCGAATGTTGGTCTGCTTCTGCAGCTGGTCGCGGATCGCTTCCGCAGCCTGGACTCCCAGCGTCTTGTCCGAGCTCTGAAGCGTGGGGATCATCACTCGCTCGCCTGTCCGGCTACTCTGGGCGAGGGCGGGCGATGCCGTGATTACCAGGAGCGCTATGAGAACGAGACCCGAAACACGTGGACTTGCCTTCAATGGTTTAACCTCCAAGACGGTAAACATTCTTACCCACCCTCCGAGCCGTGGGTCCCTTGTTTTGCTTTGATGGGCGAGGAGGGACTCGAACCCCCGACATCCTGCGTGTAAGGCAGGCGCTCTAACCAACTGAGCTACTCGCCCGGTGCAGAAACTGAGCCTGTACCTTCACCGAAGAATGGCCAGCGGAATTAGCACGCAGTACCCGATTACGAGCAGAATCGGGGCGAGCGTCTCGCCACCACGCGCGAGGTCGGCGAAGCCGGCGAGCAACACAAGTGTGGCAACGGTCCAATACACCCATGAGCGGCGCGGACCAGAATAGCGCCCCGCTCGGGGGCCGCTGGCAAGATCGGTTTTGGCCATAAGCGTCGTAGTGTAGGGCGGTATGAAATGCGTGTCAACCCGGAGTGTGTGGTCGGGCCAACTCTAATGAGTGCTACTTGCTCGTCCGCCGCCCGTTGGAGTAGTGGAGCTCGACCCAGTCCCGGTAGCTCCCATCCATGACCGAGCGCCACCACTGCTCGTTGGCGATGTACCACTTGATGGTCTTCAGCAGCCCTGTGTCGAACGATTCCGACGGTCCGTATCCGGTCTCCAGAGTCGCCTTCATCGCGTCGATCGCGTAGCGTCGATCGTGCCCGGGACGATCCTTCACGAAAGTGATGAGCTCGGCGGTGTCGCCGCCGAGCGCGGCCGGGCACTTGGGAAACCGCTCCCGAACCTTTTCGTCCGCTCCGAGGATCTTGTTGATGCTCGCGCAGATCGCCTTAACCACGTCGAGATTTTTTCGTTCCGAATTGCCGCCGAGGTTGTAAGTCTCGCCCACCCTGCCCTTCTCCAGCACACGCTCGATTCCACGGCAGTGATCGCGAACGTAAAGCCAATCGCGAATCTGGAGCCCGTCGCCGTACAGGGGCAGCGGTTTTCCGTCGAGCGCGTTCACGATCGTGAGCGGAATCAGCTTCTCCGGAAAATGATAGGGCCCGTAGTTGTTGGAGCAGTTCGTCGTCGTCACCGGCACGCCGTACGTGTGGTGGTAGGCGCGAACGAGGTGATCCGATCCGGCTTTGCTCGCCGCGTACGGCGAATTCGGGGCGTACGCCGTGTCCTCGGTGAACGGAGCCGCGGTCGGACCAAGGCTTCCATAAACTTCATCCGTCGAGATGTGGTGGAACCGTCGGGCACCTCCCGACCAGTCCTCCGTCCAGGCCGCGCGAGCGGCCTTCAGGAGCTCGTGAGTGCCCCTGATGTTGGTGTCGATGAAGGGATCAGGCCCGTGGATCGAGCGATCCACGTGCGATTCCGCCGCGAAATGGACGATAGTGTCGATTCCCTCGCGCTTGATGATGTCGCGCATGGCGTCGCCGTCGCGGATATCACCCTTTATGAACGTGAACCGCTCGTTGTTCGCGAGCGCCTCGAGGTTCGCGAGGTTGCCCGCGTAGGTCAGCGCGTCGAGCCCGACGATCGCGTCACCCGAATGATGCTCGGCCCAGAAGTGGACGAAGTTGGTGCCGATGAATCCGGCGGCACCCGTTACCAGCATTCTACGCATCGTGATTCCCTTTCCCGTTCATTCTGCTTGGTCCTGTGATTGGTGAGCGATCGAAGACTGAATCCTGACGCGGCGCTGTCAGAGCGCTCACCGGACGGCTCAGCGAACGATACGCGACGATTCCTCATGCGCCAATGCCTCTGGCCGCGACCGCACACAGATCTCTGATCAATGGCGCGATGTCGTTCACTGCCGCGATGTTGTCGGCGCCCGCCGCCGCTAGCGCTGCCTGCGGCATTCCATAAATGATGGAGCTCTCGCGATCCTGCACGATCGCCCTTCCCCCTGCGTCCCGAATTCGCCGCAGCCCTTCCGCACCGTCCCGACCCATTCCCGTGAGCACGACACCGATCGCGGCGCGTCCGAACGTTCCCGCGATCGAGAAGAAAAGCGGATCAGCGGCTGGCCTGACGCCCCACATCGTTGGTGACGCGTCCAGCCGGATCGTCGCGTTGCCCGGCTCGCCGCTCACGGTCATGTGATATCCGCCGGGCGCGATGTAGACGCGATTCTCCCTCAGAAGCTTGCCATCCATCGCCTCCGCGACCCAGAGGCGGCTCATCGCGCGCAGCCGATCGGCGAGGAGCTTGGTGAATTCTCCCGGCATGTGCTGAACGATTACCACCGCTGCGCCCAGCTCTTCGGGAAGGTGCGGAATGATCTCAGCAAGCGCGCGAGGGCCGCCCGTCGACGATGCGATCGCCACTACTCTCGTCGCCCCATCGGGCGATTTCTTTGGCGCTGCATCGCTGTGAACCGGCGACGCGGCCGGCGCTGGTGTCCGGACTCCGCCCATGTTCATCGTCCGTGCCGCTTCGAGCGCCGACATCAGCCGCGTCCGGACGGTCGACAGGTCGATGCTGACGGGGCCGGACGGTTTTCTCACGAATTCGAGGGCGCCGCGTTCGAGCGCGCGCAGCGTCATCTCGTTGCCCAGATCCGAGCCCGCCGCGCTGAGCATCACGACCGGCCGCGGCATCTCGGCCATGATCTGCTCGAGTGCCTGCAGACCGTTCAACCGGGGCATCTCGATGTCGAGCGTCACGATGTCGGGCTTGAGAGAGCGGACCTTCTGCAACGCCTCTATTCCGTCGGCGGCCGTGCCGACGACGCGGAACGCGCCGCTCGACTCGATCATTTCCGCGATCAGCTTGCGCATGAACGCGCTGTCGTCGACGACCAGGACGGTCGCAGTCTTGTCGGTCATTTCAGCCACGCCTCACGGGCTAGGCCTTCCGGAAGATGCGCTCGCGCGCATTCACGGGCGTAAAAAGAGCTCTCGCGTCGCCGAGAAGCGTTTCGACCTTGCCGAGGACGAGGAACCCGCCCGGGGCGAGCGCGCGATGAAATGCCGAGAACAACGCGTCCTGCGCCTCGCGCTCGAAATAGATGATCACGTTGCGGCAGAGGATGAGATGGACGTCCTGCAGTGGAGGTTCGTAGGCGAGGAGATCATTGCACTCGAAGCTCGCCAGCCGCCTCACCTCGGGCAGCATCCCGTGAAGTCCGGCAATCTGCGGGAAGTATTGCTGTCGGAGAGCCGGCGGCGTCTCGCCAAGGGCCGTGTCGGCGTAGAACGCGCGCTCCGCTTCTCCGATGCAGTCTGCATCGATGTCCGTGCCCAGGATCTTGACTGTTTCGAGCCGCGCGGTCTCCCTCCGCTCGGCAGCGTGCTTGTGCATCAGGATGCCGATCGAGTAGGGCTCTTCGCCCGACGAGCACCCCGCGCTCCAGATGCGCGTCTCGGGCTCGTTGCGATCCCATAGCTCTGGAACCACGGTCTTCTCGACTACTGTGTACGTATCCCAGTTCCGAAAGAACTTCGTCACGTTGACAGTCAGCGATCGAATCAGCCGATCGTATTCCTTGGGATCGGCGTCGAGGGCCGCCGAGTACTCACCGGCAGTGGTTGCGCGTTTGGCGCGCATCCGCACAGCGATGCGCCGTCGCAGGCACCTGTCCTTGTAACTGGAGCAGCGAAATCCCCGATCGCGCGTGATCTTCGCGATCAATGCCTGGAATCCGGCGTCGTCTCCCTGGATCAACTCGGCGCGGACCGTCAGGAGCGACTCGATGCTTGCGTCGCCTTGCGCTCCGCGCGCGAAATCCCTTCAAGCGCCGCGGAGAGATTCCGACGGAGCTGGGGAAGCTCCGGTGCGAGCGCGACACCTTTTTCGGCCGCGTCCTTCGCGCTCTCGTAATCCTCGCGCTTGAGATGAGCGGCGGCGAGATCGTTCAGCAACACCGCGGACTCTGGATGCGTCTCGATAGCCGCGGCGAGCAGCAGCATCTCGCGGTCGGGGTCGTCCGTCATTGCAGCCACCTTCGCCGCATAGTGGAACCAGACCGCCGGGGGCGGATTCGTCGTCCAGAGGCTGCGCGATTCACTCAGCCGGACCTTCGCTGACTGGAGATCTCCGAGACGCATCGATACTATCGCCGCCTGCAACTGGATGAGCGGATCCCCGCTTCCTCCCGCGCCAAGCGCTCGGTCAATCACAAGCCGGGCTTTTTCGAGCTGCCCAAGGTTTTCGTAGGCGAGCGCGAGGTTATGGAGGAGCGATATTTTGCTCGGCGCGTTGGGCGCCGCGGTCATGAACGCATTCACGGCTCCGGCCCATTCCTTCTGCCGAAGCGCGATGAGACCGACGTGGAACGATGCCACGGGGTCGGCGGCTTCCTCGACGAGCGCGCGGAATTCGCGCAGCGCCTCGTCGTGCATTCCCGCTCTGTACAGTGCGCTGGCGAGCTCACGTCGCTCCAGAGGGCTCGCGTTTCGGGGCAGCGTCGGCGTCGTCCGCTTTCGTCCGACCGGCAGCAGAAAGGATGCGTTGAGCAATCCGTAAAGCGCCTTCCCTACCTCGAACTCGCCGAGGCCCGAGTCGCGAATCAATCCATTTATGTCGCGGTGTCCGTCGATGATCGGAAGCAACGCCTCCTGCTCGGGCGAGAGCGGGTCGCGGTTCATCATCAGGCGCGGACGGTCGAGACTGAACACGACATCGAAGCTCGGGATCTTCTTTTCGATGAGCGACCATTCGTCGACCCTCCGCGCGCCTTCGAGCAGCAGCGACTGCGGATCAACTGAGACTCGCTCGGCGCCATCCTCCGGCTCCACTCCCGGCTCAAAATTGAAAGTGCCGCTCGTCCACGTGAACAGCGTGTAGACGGAGTTCTCTGTATCGAGCGGCCGGTTCACGATCGCGGCGTGGCAGATACGCCCGCTGTCGAAGTAGATCGAGCCGAAGCTGTCGTGGAAGGAGAGTCCGAGGCAGCCAGTCTTCTTTCCCATCGAGAGCAGCTGGAGGACGTCGGGGAGGCTCGCCTCCTTGAGGCTACCCTTGATGGCCATTAGCGCATCTCCTCGATCATCCGGTCGGCGATGTTGGGCCACTCCCCGATGAGGCCCGCGTCAGGCGCGATGGGCGTCTTCTTCTTTTCCGGTGGGAGCGCCTTCGGCTTGGTGTCGAGCGACTCCACGCGCTGCGCGATCTCCTGGCTGATGTCAGCCATGAAGTCGGCGAACTCGCCGCTTTCCTCCTCCGATTCCCCCTTCTTCGGCTCTTTCGCCACGAATCAGGAGTCCTTGGTGGCGGGAGCGCTCAGGCGCGACAGCACCAGGGACGCGACACTGCGGAGCGTCTCGAATACGCCGCCGCCGGTGATGGCGGTCGCCGAGAAATTGGGCACATCCCGAAAGTTGAGCGTCTCGTCGAGGTCCTTGATCGAGCTGATCTCGCCCGCGGGTAGATCGCGCTTGTTGTACTGCATTACGAGTGGGAGCGTGCGCGGATCGAGGCCCTCGTCGGCCAGATTCGCGTGCAGGTCCTGCAGGCTCTCGATGTTCTCGGCGAGCTGGCGAGACTGGCTGTCGGCAACGAACACCACTCCATCGACGCCCTGCAGCACCAGCTTGCGCGTGGCGGCGTAGTACACCTGGCCGGGAACAGTATAGAGCTGAAACCGGGTCGCAAACCCGGATATGGTGCCGAGATCGAGCGGAAGAAAATCGAAGAACAGGGTGCGATCGGTCTCGGTGGCGAGGGAGACCATCTTGCCCTTCCTCTCCTCCGGCAGCTGCGAGTAGATGTGCTGGAGGTTGGTCGTCTTTCCCGATCTACCCGGCCCGTAGTAGACAATCTTGCACGTGATCTCGCGCGTGCCGTAGTTGACGACTGACACGCTAGCGCTTTCCTATCGGGCCAAAGAGCGCATCGAGGCTGCGATTTAGCTCGCCCTCGAAATCACCGGACGGCCCTACGCCAGTGGCCTGCTTCTCTGGGTGCAGTCTCTCGAGCACCTTCTGAAACTCCGCGAAGTAAATCTCCACCACGCCGAACGAGCTCTCGCGGTCGAACACGCCCACGAACAGGAATTCCTGCGCGCCGGCGGAAGCGCGGGCCATGAATACCTGCCTTTCCGCTCCGGCATGGTGCATCTCGTAGAAAGGCTTGCCGTCGAGCTGGCGTCCCAGCTCCCGCGCCGAAGCGTTGATGGCGGACGTGAGGGCGCAGATGGACATCACATCGGCGGCGTTTGAGAAGCCGAATTGGCCGACGGCGCGGCCACTCGGGTAGAGGAGAACCCCCGAGATGAGACGTGCGTCGTCTTTCAGCCGCGTAAGTGGCGCCGCGACCCAGCCCTCGGCCACTGTCGGATCGCTCATGAATTCTCTCGGGCTGCGTTCATCATCTCGAGTCTCACTCGTCCCAGGTTGGCGTCGGTCGTGACGATC
Organism: Gemmatimonadota bacterium; assembly: GCA_003131365.1. Lineage (GTDB taxonomy): Bacteria > Gemmatimonadota > Gemmatimonadetes > Gemmatimonadales > Gemmatimonadaceae > UBA4720. The sequence continues at coordinate 10,699 of PKVB01000168.1, forward strand.
GTGACGAGCACGACATCGCGGGCGCCCACGACGAAGATGTGACCCCGCTCGGCCTCGAGGCGCATGAACGCTGGCGTGCCAAGCCTGGCCGCGTCAGACGCGCGAGTGACCTTCGAATAAAGATAGGCGGCGAGGGCCGCGGTATGCTTCCGCGGATCGGTAACACCCACGACGCCGCCAATTATTGGGCTCGTCTCGACGATGAGCCCATCGGTTGCGCCGACCACCATGGCCGCGACAACGCCCGGCACATGCGAGAGTGTGGCCACCACCTGAGCAAGTGCTTTCACGCGCGCCCCCGCATCCAGTTGATCGCGAGCACGACCGACCGCGTGAGAACGCGGCGGACCAGTCCGAGGGGAACCGTCAGCGACGAAGCGAGCAGAACGACTGCCTCTTGCGAGGCAGGAGCAAGCGCAATGGTTGCCGCATCGGTCTCCACCACCACCGCCGTCCAGTCGCCGATAAAGAGAAGCCGCATGGACCTGGTCACCTCTGTGCTGACGCCGCTCAACGCCGCGCCGACTTCGGCGGAGATGTCCCGCCCGCGCTGGTCCAGGTAACTCCCGGCCAGGGGCTTGCCGGCGGAGTCGAGCAGCAGCGCCGTCTGCTCGGCCTCGCCAATTGCGGTTGCGAACAACGTCCGCGCCGACTCAGACATTGCCATCATGTCCCCTGGAGCGAGATGTCGATGAGCCCCGTGCTCAGCATTCCGTAGATGATCTTTGCCACCTCGAACTCGGGAAGCACGAGACGTTTCGCGATCTCGTGGAGATTTCTCTCGCCGTCGATGATCGAGAGCACCTCCCATTCACGAGGCAGGAGATCGATGAACGATTCCGGGCCGTCGTCGAGGGTTGCGAGCAGTGGGATCACGCGCGCGTCCGGAATCTTGTCGGCCATCAGCGACCACTCGTCGATACGCCGCGCTCCTTCCATCAGCAGCGATTCGGTGCTCACGCGCACCGCGATGTCCTTGCGAATGGGACGCGGCGGCTCTTCCGTGAACGAGAAGAAACCTTCGGACCAGGACATGAGATCGAAGACGACGGTCTCGATCTGCTGGCGCATGAAGCGATCGATGTCGCGCGGCGTCACGATGCCGTGGGCAACGAGAATTTCCCCCACTCGGCGCTTGTCGCCCGCGCGCTGCATTGCGGTGGCTCGGGCAAGGTCCGCCGGGGTCGCCTTGCCCGATCTCTCGAGAATAGTTCCCAGAAGATGCGGGTTGCTCTTCATCGTCGCGGCGACGATCGTCCCCGCGTCGAAATAGACGCTCCCCTCGTTGTTCTTCTCGGGAGAATACACGCGCAGCGTTCCCGTCTTCCGGCTCAGGTCGAGCAGCTGGAAGACGTCGTGAATGCCGAGCTCGCGGAGTGGTCCTTCGATCGCCATTAGACGCGTCCTCGCAGCAGCAGCCGGCGGTAGCGCAGCGCTTCGGCATGATTGGGATCGAATCTCAGCACGCGCTCGAACGCGTGGACGGCGTCGCCTTCGCGAGCGAGGTCTATCAGGATCTCGCCGAGCGCGATCAGCGCGGCGAAGTGATAGACATCGCGGCGGATGAGCGCCACGATCCGTGGCAGCGCGCTCCGCGACCGGCCGGTGCGCCGATATGGCCCCACCAGCTCCACTACTGCCGCATCGTGATTCGGCGCGGCCACGAGAACCGTCTCCAGCTCTCTGATCGCCCCCGTGTCGTCGCCGGCTTTCGCGAGGAGCCGCCCGAGGGAGATCCTCGTCTCCGCCTGCCGCTCGTCGATGCCAAGGCTCGAGCGGTACGCCGCAATCGCCTCGACGGAGTCACCGAGCGCCGCGTAAAGGTCGCCGACTCGCTTCAACACGTTGGCGTTGCGGGCTTCGCTCTTCTTGAGCGTGACGAGGATTTCGCGAGCGCCCGGATTGTCGAGCGATGCCACGCGCGCTTCCGCGGCCAGGAGCAGCAGGTTCACATCGGTGCTTCCGGCCTCGACCAGAGCCTCGGCGTAGGGTCGCGCCTGCTCCGCGCGCCCGAGGGCGAGCAGCGAGCGAGCGGTGCCTTGCCGCGCGTAGGTGTTCGTCTCCTCCATATCCAGCGCGCGCCGGTATCTCTCGAGCGCCTCTCCGTGAAGTCCCTGGGCCGCGAATCCGTCGCCGGCCAGCACCAGACCGAGGACCTTGTCGCCGCCGCGAGAGAGAACGCGCGCGATCTCCGCCTGAGCGCGATCGTAGAGACCCTTCGTGATCAGGTCGCGAGCGAGCGAGAACCCCGCCATCGCATCCTGCGACGCTGGAGTCGATCGCAACGGCTTCTCGGCGAACAGCTCCTCGATGATGGCCGGGTCGAAGTGGAAATCCTCCACGTGGTCGACCGTCGTATCCGATTCGGTGATCGGCGGAGCGACGGTGAGCCTGATCTCTTCGTGCGGAAGC
>PKVB01000098.1 GCA_003131365.1 Gemmatimonadota bacterium
CAGTTGCTTCTCAGGTCTCGGATCACGTTCAGTTGCAGTTGAGATCCCGGATCACGTTCAGTTGTAGTGACCTCTCCTCTAGGGGCGTTCCGGCCGTTCAGTTGCAGTTGTCTTTCTTGCCCCTACCCGGCCATTCCGATTAGTTTGTGAACTAATTCACAAGCGCCAAATTGAAGCGGATAGCTGAATCGACAGTCAGGCGACTTTCCCTGTACCTGAGCTTCCTCGAAGGGATCGACCGCCAGGGTCTCAAGACCATCTCGAGCGACGAGCTCGCGCGGCTCGGCGGGACGACGTCCGCTCAGGTGCGAAAGGATCTCTCGCTCTTCGGCTCCTTCGGCAAGCGGGGCCTTGGGTACTCCGTGCCCGAGCTTTCCGGAAAGCTGCGCGAGATCCTCGGCCTCGGAAAGCAATGGCGCGTGTGCATCATCGGCGCCGGAAAGATCGGCGCCGCCCTCGCCCGCTACCGCGGGTTCGCCGAGCGCGGATTCAACGTCACCGCTGTTTACGACAGCGACGAGGCGAAGATCGGAAAGCGATGGGAGAACCTAACCGTCAGACCGATATCCGAGCTCGAGAAGGACGCGACGAAGCAGGACTTCGACATCGCGGTGGTGGCGACTCCGGCGGAGAACACGCCGGCCGTGGCGAAGCAGGTCGTGCGCGCGGGGATCAAGGCCATTCTCAATTTTGCGCCGGTGCAGTTGTCCGTTCCCTCGGATGTAACTGTCAGGAATGTCAACATGGCGATGGAGCTGGAAGGGCTGTCGTTTGCGCTAAGCAACCGTGGCGAGTAACTGGAACAAGCGCACGAATTGCGCAGGGCTAACCACCTCTGGCCTGGCCGATGCCTCTATTCCCGCCCGCTTCAGCACCTCTAGCGCCTCTTCGACCGATAGTCCGCGTGTTGTCCGCAGCACCCGCTGCATCTGCTTTCTCCTGAGGCTGAATGCCGCTTGTACAAATGTTCGAAAAGGTGCTAATGACTCGATCGCGATGAGCGGCTGTGCGCGCGGAGTCAACCTGATGACCGCAGAATCAACCTTGGGCGGCGGACGAAACGCACCGGGTGGAACGGTCAGCATGATCTCAACATTCGCGACGACCGCGACATTGACAGACAGCGCTCCGTAACTCTCCGTGTCCTCGCGCGCCGCCATTCTCTCGGCCACCTCCAGCTGAACGAGAAAAACAGAGCGCCTCGGAATCGGCGGCTCCAACGACCTGAACACAATCGGGGTCGTGATGTTGTACGGAACGTTGCCGATGAGCAGAAAATCATCTCCCGCGGCTCCGCGCAGATCGGCGTCGAGAAAATCTCCCTCGACGATCTCCACATTCGGCCGGCCGCTGTACTTGACGCGCAGCTCCTTCGCCAGCGCGCGATCGATCTCCACCGCTATCAGTCTTCCGCTTCGCTCAGCGAGGATGTCGGTAAGCGATCCGCGGCCGGGCCCTATCTCTACGACTGTATCAGCAGGCGTGGGCGCGAGCGCATCGACGATCGCTGTAAGAATCTTCTCGTCGGAAAGAAAGTGCTGCCCGAATTTCTTGAGCGCCGGCGGATGCCGGCCACGCCCGCCGGGCGCGCGCGGCATGCTCAGCTCCTGACCACCACGAGCGTAAGGTCGTCCCGCAACGGCACCGCCCGGGTGTGGACCTCCAGCATTTTGAAGACTCTGTCCACGATCACCTTGGTAGAGTTCTCGCGATTTTCCTTGATTAGCTCGAGCACGCGCTCCTCGCCGAGGCGCTCGTCACGCGAGTTGCGGGCATCGCTGACGCCGTCCGTGAAAAGAACGAGCAGGTCCTTCCTGCCGACCCAGCTGAGCGAGGCGGTGCTCGGAACCTCGTCGAGCATGCCGAGCGGCGGATTCACGGCCGACAAGCGAGTGGACGTTCCCTCCTCGCTGATGACGAACGCGTGTGGATGACCCGTGTTGGCGTAGGTGAGCCTTCCCTTCTCCGGATCGACGACGCCGTAGAACATCGAGATGAACATCTCCGTGGTCTCGAGCTCTTCGCGCAACGAGTGCACCAGGGCGCCGAGCATCTCACCAGGATTTACGAAATTCTGCGCGTGGATGGCCGAGGCACTCATGGCGAGGGCCATGATCAGAGCGGCGCGATACCCGTGGCCTGACACATCGCCGATCATCACGCCGGTTCCCTTGTCGCGGAGCTTGAACAGCTGGTAGAAGTCGCCGCCCACGCTCTCGGCAGGCACGACGCGGGCGGTCACTTCCGCTTCGGGCGAGACGACGTCGGTCGAAGGCAGCAGCTTCATCTGCAGGTCGTGCGCGAGACTCATTTCCTGGAGCAACCGCTGCCGATCGAGCGAGGCACTAACCAGGCGCGCGTTCTGAATCGCCGTTCCGATCTGGGTGGCGATCGCGGTCACGAGCTTCTGATCGCCGGCGGTGAAGGGCTGCCTCGACCGCCGGTCGGCCAGATTCACGACGCCGAGTGGTTGACCACCGGTTGGGGTCGTCCACATGATCGGCACGGAGAGCATCTCGCCACGGCCGTAGGGTGACTCGGTCCCGAATGTGACGCCCTTACCTACCACGATGAGCGGGTGCTGCGTGCGGAACACGCGCGCCGAGACGCTCACCGGGTCGTCGGCGCTGATCGGCGGAATCTCTTCCTTTGGAACTCCGAGCGCGGCGACGGCCTGCAGCGTGTTCGTCCGCGCGTCGTGGACGAGGATCGACGCGACGCGCGCGCCTACGGTCTCCGAGATCTCCGTCAGGATCGTCGCCGCCGCCTCTTCCAGCGTGACGGTTCGGCCGAGAATCTCGCCGATGGTATAGAGGAGATTGATTTCCTCGTAGCGTTCGGCGAGCTCGGTCGCTGCGTGCTCGACCTCGAGCGCGGCCTGCGTGAACTGCGTCACCACAGGCATCAGCAGCTTGATGTGGCGATCTTCCGGCGAGAACGATGGATCGCACGGCCCGACCGTCAGCCAGATTTTTTTCACGGATGGAACGCGCGTTACAATCTGCGTTCCGAAATTCGTCGGAATGGATTGACCGGGCTCGTCCGGCAGGACGTCCGGCATCAGAACCTTGGGGCTGGAACGAGCGATGACGGTCGGGCTCGAGCGGCCGTCGGCGGTGCCCCAAACGGCGGCCTCACAGTGCGTCCCTTCGCGAAACGCAATGAGGACCGCCTCGAGCTCTTTCACTCCCGGTACAACGTCAGGCGGACGACGTTGCCTTTGTCCCGGAAGCTCTCGACGCGGTCCATCAACTGCCGCATCAGAAACAGCCCGCGGCCTTCCTCTTTGGTAAGGTTTTCCTCGGTAGTGCAGTCCCGCGTGCACTCGTCGACGTCGAATCCCGGTCCGTCATCGACGACTTCGAAGACCAGATCCGTGTCGCTGATGATCGCCCTGACCCGAACGTGCTTGCCGCCCGTCGCTTCATTCCCACGCAGGATGGCGTTGGAGATTGCCTCGGACAGCGCCACGGGAATGTTGAGAGAGCATTTGGCGGGTGAAATCTTGAGCTCGCGGCAGCGTTGCCTCGCAAGCTCCACTACGCCTTCTATGTATTCGACATCGCTCGGGATCCGTAGATCGAACGCGACCCGGGATTCCGCCATTAAAAGCTCTCTAGCGCGCGCTCCCGGGTGTCGGAGATCTGGAACAGGGTGTCAAGCTTGGTCAGCTCGAAGAGCGTCTGGAGATCGTCATTGAGATTGGCCAGACGCAGCTCGCCGCCCTGCTCCCGAATCTTCTTCGACAACGAGACGAGCACGCCAAGGCCTGAGCTGTCGATGTAGCCGGTCTGGCTGAAGTCGATCAGGAATTTCTTCTCCCCCTTCTCGAGCTCGTCGAGGACCTTCTGCTTAAGCTCCTGACGATTCCCCACAATCAGCTGACCTTCGACATCCACCACGACGACCTCTCCCTGTTTCTTGATCGAGAAACTCATTCAGTAATCTCCAGTGTGGTTCTGCTCGCTCAAGGCGCGTGCTGCTCGTCGCGCCCGGCCGATTGTAGCGCTACAATTGCGGCCACGTTAATAATGTCTTCCCGCTCGGCCCCGCGCGAGAGATCGGAGACAGGACGTGCGAAACCCTGAAGGATCGGCCCCACTGCCTGCGCACCGCCAACTCGCTGCACCAACTTGTAGGCGATGTTCCCCGCATCCAGCGACGGAAACACCAGCACATTGGCTCTTCCCGCGACCGGACTGGACGGTGATTTCCGGGCGGCAACCGCGGGAGCCAGCGCGGCATCACCTTGCAATTCTCCGTCCACCGCGAGATCGGGCGCGCGTGCCCTGATTATGCGGAGGGCGTCACGCACGAGGTCGACGCTTGCCCCCTTGGCGCTGCCGAGGGTGCTGAAGGAAAGCAGGGCGACGAGCGGCTCGTCGCCGACGATGAGCCTGCGGTCGGCGGCCGCGGCGATCGCTATGTCGGCGAGGTCCTCAGCCGTCGGGTAAGGAATGACCGCGCAGTCCGTGAAGGTCAGCACTTCATTCACGCTGGCCCCCGGCGGAGAGACCATATAAAACGCGCTCGAAACCATGCGCACGTTGGGAGCCACACCGATGTTGTGAAGCGCGCTGCGCAGGACATCGCTGGTCGTGTACACCGCGCCCGCGACGCACGCGTCCACGTCACCCGCGGCGACCAGCCGATGCGCGAATTCGAGCGCCGTGCCGTTCTCGGCCTGAATCGACTGGAGGCCAGCCCGTGCGGCAGCCTCAGCCTGCGGCGGGCCGTCGACGACCATGAGTGGAGTCGCAATTCCAGCTTTGGCGATCTCGATCGCGGCGGACAGGATTCGCTCGTCGCCGGTTTCCGGGAAGGCTATCCGCCGGTTGAGAGCGGTCGCGCGCTGGCGGATTCGCTCAATGAACGTCAAGCGCGGCCAAATCTTGGATTCCCTCAACGAACTTGAACACCGGTCAGTCCTTGGTGCGGATCGGCCCGTTCTTGAACTTCTTCGCGAGCGCCTTGGCGATCGCTGGATGAACGAGTCCGTCGAGATTGCCGCCGTGCTGAGCGACTTCACGCACGACGCTCGAGCTGATGTAGGTCGTCTCGACCGACGGGACCATGAACACCGTCTCGAAGTCCTCCGACATGTGGCGATTCATGAGGGCCATCTGGAACTCGTACTCGAAATCGCTGACGGCGCGAAGTCCGCGAATGTTGAGCCTGGCGCCCATCTTTTTCGCGAAATTGACGAGTAGTCCTTCGAACTGAGTCACCTCCACGATCTTGTTGTCGGAGGTAGCCGCGCGTATGAGCTTGACGCGCTCTTCAGTGGTAAAGAGCGCTCGCTTCGACGAGTTCACGGCGACCGCGACGACGAGACGATCGACGAACTCGCAGCTCCTCTGGATCAGGTCCTCGTGCCCACGCGTGATGGGGTCGAAGCTTCCAGCATAGATCGCCGTCGTTACCACGTCATTCCTCGCTGCGGTAGAAAGTGATTGCCGTCGAGCCATACTTGCGCGTGTCTCCCCCCTTGGGCATCTCGGCGTTCGCCGCGTGCTCGACGCTCAGCACTCTGCTGAAAGGCGATTTCATCCACCACTCCGCCAGTCGGACGGCGTCGCCGCTCGCATAAGGTGGATCGGCGAACGTTACATCGTAAGCCAACGCTTCGAGGGCTTCCGCGAACGCCAGCGCCGGCTTTCGATGGACTGTCGCGAGTTGACCAGCGCCGAGCGTCTCGATGTTCTCCTGGAGGGTGCGAAAGCTACCGGGATCCTTCTCCACGAAGTCGGCGCTGACTGCTCCGCGGGACAGGGCTTCAAGGCCGAGAGCGCCAGTGCCGGCGTAGAGATCGAGCACGCGCGCATGCGGGAGGTCGCGCTGGAGGATGCTCATCCAGGCTTCGCGAACGCTGTCGAGCGTAGGCCTCACGTCGGAGCCGGGGGGCGCGGTGATCTTCCGACCGCGCCACCGTCCCGCGACTATCCGCACGTGAGATCGCTCACGCGTCGCTCGGTCGAATGTCAGCGACTCTCGCCTGGAGGAAGCTCTCTCCGCGATAATCGTCGCGCTCGAGCCTGAACGCGACGTCGACCTTCGTGCCCGGCTGGAATTCAGCCGCGCGGCAGGCCAGGCCCCATCCAATCGCGTCGAGCGATCCGGTTCCGGTGTCGAGCACCAGCTTGAGCCCGTCCTTGCCAACCGTGCGCGGTGGCCGGGCGATAATGACGTTGCGCGCGAGTAGAACGGGAGTCGGATTCCCGATTCCGAACGGCTCAAAGTGACGAAACAGTGATTCGAGCCGGCCGTCGATCCCATCGATGCTCACCTCGAGATCCACGCGTATCTCGGGGACGAGATCGGCTGGCGTCAGCACCGACCGAGCTATCTCGTTGAACTTTGCCGCGAACTCCGGCACCTTGTCGCGCGCGATTGTCACGCCGGCAGCAACCCGATGTCCGCCGAATCGCAGCAGGTACTCCCTCGCCTGGCCGAGCGCGCCGTGAAGATCGAACTTCGGAATCGACCGGCCGGATCCTTTGCCCTGGTCGCCCGAGAGCGCGATGAGCACCGTCGGTCTTCCGAATTCTTCCACCAGGCGCGAAGCGACGATACCGATCACTCCCGGATGCCAGCTGTCGTCGGCCAGAACGATGGAGAACATTTCGTCCAGGTCCATCGCCAGCACTTTCTCGCGCGCCTGCTCCAGCGTCGCGCGATCGATGTCCTGACGCCGTTGATTGAGCTCCTCGAGCTCGCGCGCGATCGCGTTCGCCTCATGCTCGCTCTCCNNGCCTCGTGTTCATTCTCCGTGAGCAGGAGCTCCACTCCCCGAATCGCGTGCCCCAGCCTGCCCGCCGCATTGAGCCTCGGCGCGAGTATGAAACCGATTCTGCCGGCCGTGAGCTGCTTTCCATCAAGGCCGGCGGCCCTCAGCAGCGCGCGCATTCCAATGTTGCGCGTATCGGCCAGCATCTTGAGACCGTAGCGGACGAAAACGCGATTCTCACCGCGGAGCGGCGCGACGTCCGCAATCGTCGCCAGCGCGACAAGATCCAGCATCGCCCATACGAAGTTGTCGTTGGCGCCGAGCTCGCGGGCGAGAGCGAGGGCGAGCTTGAAGGTTACGCCGACGGCGGCGAGGTCCTTATCCGGATAAGCGTCGCCCGGCCGCTTGGGATTGAGAACCGCGAGGCAATCCGGCAGCTCACCACTTGGAAGGTGGTGGTCGGTGACGATGACGTCGATTCCCGATCCGCAGAGCCGCGCGACGGGAGCAACCGCTCCGGTGCCGCAGTCGCACGTGACCACGACCTTTGCTTCCGCCGCGATCGCGGCGTCGACTCCGGCATCGCTCAGGTCATATCCGTCCTCGATCCGACGGGGAATGAAAGGCATCGCCTTCCCGCCCAATCCACGGATCACGCGCGTGAGGATCGTCGTGGAGCAGATNNCCAGCTCCTCCTCGCGCACAGCGCGCGCCAGGCGCTCGACGGCTTTGTCCATCGAGAGGAAGCCGAGGGGATCGTGGAGCCGATCGAGCTTCGGACGCAGGAAGAGCTTCGCCTCCTCGGCCGTCACGTGACCTCGGATGAGCAGCAGCCGGCAGACGATTTCCGGCAGCGACAGCGCCGTCATGAGCGCAGTGACCGCTTCTTCGTCCGGGGCTTTGGGAAGAATCCAGCGCGCAAGTCGAGCTGGCCGGTCGGACGCGACCGTCGTCATCCCACTTCCGCGTACAACAGCACACCGCAGGCCTCGCACACTTCGATTTCTCCGGTGCCCGCCATCATGTTCCGGCGCTGGAGCGGGATGGAGGTGTCGCAGTTCCCACACGAGCCGCCGCGCAATGCATACAGTGCCATCACCCTCTTTCCCCTGATCCGATCGTACTTGCCGAGCATTGGACGCGAAACCGCGCCCGCCCTTCCATCGCGGTCACGCTTTGCATCCTCCATCTGTGAAATGAGCGCTCCCCGCTTGGATTCGATCTCGGGACGAGCTTCCTGCTGCTCGTGCTCGACCGCGGCTAGCGCCTGCTTCGATGCCACTATCGCGTCGTTCATCTCGGTGATTCGGCGTCCGAGAATCGCGAGCTCGCCCTCATCCTCTGCCATCAGGCGACGAGTGGATTCAACCTGCGCCGTGGCGGCTGTCGCTTCGCGCATCCGCTTCACGTCCTCGAGCTGATGGAGATTTCGCTCCTGCAGCGTCTTGTGCTGGGAAAGTCGCGCCTGGAGCTCGCGCTGTTTCTTTTCTTCCACCTGGATCACCGTCTGCGCGCGCGTCAACGCGGCGGCCGCGTGATCCCGTTTCTTGTCGAGCTCCGCGAGCTGCGGGTCGAGTGCGCGGATCTGGGATTCGATTTCACGGATCTTCAGATCGTCCTCCTGCAGCGCAAGCAGCGCCTCAACTTCCTGTAACATCTAACCTCCGAGTCGTCACCAGCGCCTCACCTCCTGTCGCATCAAACTTCCTAGTCGTCACCCGCTCCGCAATTCCTGTCTTATCCAACTTCTGAGTCGTCATCGAGCCCCCGTTCGTCTGAACTTCTTGAAATACCTTTTGCCCGTTGTTTCCAGCTCCTTCCCGATCTCCTTCTTCTCCGCAATCAGCTTGTCTTTCTCCGCACCGTCGGCCAGTGGAATGATCCGATCGAGCTCTTCCGCGCGCCGATCGAGGTCGCGCGCTCTGAGCGTCGCGAAGCTGTCGCTGATCGTGCGCTCGGGATCCATCTGAATCGGGCCTTCGGCGAGAAGGTCCTCGACGGTCGCGATCGTGTCTTCATCAAGATTCGCAGTGACCTCCTCAATTGTTGAGTCGGCATCGGCCGCTATCAGCGCGCGATAGATCGCCCGGTACTGCGGATCGCGAAGACTCTGCGCGCCAAGCTTCTCCGCGATCTGCTCGAGGCGGGACCGGCTGAGGAGGATCGCCCGAATGATCTCACGCTCGGCCGAGTCACCCCGCTCGGATCGCTGCACTCGCCTCTCGCCGCGACGCGCGCGCAGCGCGGGAGAAATGCGGGGCGCTGGTGGCGGGGAGGAAACGGAAATCGCTGGAGTCGGCTTGCCGCGCATCTCCCGCTCGAGAACTTCGCGGGCAACTCCGCTGACCTCGCTCGCCCTCGATAGATACAGGTCGCGCATGATCTCATCCGCGGTCGCGCGCAACGTTGGAAGCAGGCGGTCGAGAGCGCGCCGCTTTTTGTGCAGCTCGCCGAACATTCCTGCGCGCTCGAGCAGCTGAATCTTTCGCTCGAACACGTCGATCGCGTCCCTGAGGCGGGCGGTGAGAGCCGCGGCACCGTGCGCCTTGACGAAAGTGTCGGGATCATCGCCCTCTGGCAGCGTCACGACACGAACCGCGACGCCCTGTCGCAACAGCTCGTCGCCGGAGCGGAACGTCGCCTGCAATCCAGCCTTGTCGCTGTCATAGAGGAGGAAGACGTTCTTCGTGAGCTTCCTCAGCGCCGCCGCCTGCGCATCCGTGAGCGCGGTGCCCATTGCGGCGACAACTGTCGTTGCGCCGGCGGCCATCAGCCTGACGACGTCGAAGTAGCCCTCGACGACCAGCACCTGGTCCTCACGCCGGATATCGTTCTTCGCCCAGTTGAGTCCATAGAGCGTCTTCCCCTTGGAGAACACCGGCGACTCCGGCGAATTGAGATACTTGGGTTCTCCCTGTCCGAGGATTCGACCGCCGAAGCCAATGTTTCGCCCCATCGAATCGAGAATCGGGAACATGAGCCGTCCGCGAAAGCGTGGACGCGGCTCGCTACCATCCTCGCCCTGAATCAGAAGCCCGGCGGCCGCCATGCGCGCCTCGTCGAAGCCGAGCGTGCCCATATAGTTTCGAAGCAGACCAATCTCGCGCGGAGCGAATCCAATATTGAACTGATCCGCGACTTCGCGTGAAATGTCGCGCTGGGTGAGATAGTCACGGGCCTGGGCGCCGAGGGGATCGTCCCACAAAATCTTCTGGAAGTAGCCGGCAGCGGTAGCGTTCACCTCCCACAGCGGCTCGCGCGGATCCGGTCCCTCGCGTCGCGTGTCGACTTCACGAACCTCGATGCCCGATTTCTCCCCGACCATCTTGACCGCCGCCGGCCATTCGACGCCGAGTCGCTTCTGCAGGAAGTGGAAGACATCTCCGCCCTCGTGGCAGACGAAGCAATAGTACATCCGCTTCTTGGGAGAGACGGAGAAATTGCGATGCGTTCCCTGATGAAAGGGACACGGCCCGCGGAAGTCGGTGCCCTGCCGCTTGAGGTTCACGTATTCGCCGACGATCTGCACAATATCGGCCGAATCGCGCACCTGCTCGACGACTTCGTCAGGTATCACTTCAGCTCCACCACGGTGACGCCCGCCCCGCCCTCATTCCAGGCTCCAATCCGAAAATTCGTAACCCTCGATTCCTTGCGCAGCATTTCGGCCACGCGCTCGCGAAGAGCGCCCGTTCCCTTGCCGTGGATGATGCGAATCGACTTGAGGTCCGCGCGGATCGCTGCGTCGACGGCATGCATAACGATGGCCTCGATCTCGCCGACGCGCAGCCCGCGCAGATCGATCTCGCTCGCCGCATCGACTTCCGGAAGATCACCACGAACCGCCACGGCGACTTCCGGAGCCGCCGTCTCGCGCTGGGCCGGGCGCAGTGAGCTTCGCGGCAGGGCCAGCTTCATCACGCCCACCGCCACGACCGCATCATCGTCGCGGATCTCCACGACTCGTCCGATTCGACCACCAAGCGTCTCCACCTCGACGAAATCACCGATGCTCACCTCGGCGGGGTCGCGCCGCTCAGGCTCACTCTCCGTTTCGCGACCGAGACGATCCAGCTCGCGACCCTGCTCGTTGGCGAGGCTTTCCACCCGCTTTCTCGCTTCGCGCGCCGCTTCTTCGCCCAGCTCGGACGCGGACTTCAGCTCGCGAATCGTGCGCTCGACTTCACCGCGCGCTTCGAGAAGATACTGTCTCGCCTCGCGTCGTGACGCCTGTTCGACCTCGCGCTCCCGCTCCCGGNNCCGGACATTTTTTTCGCGCTCCGCCAACCTGCTCATGCGCTCTTTTGCGTCTTCGGCGATTTCGCTCGTTTCCCGTTCGGTCAGCGCCAGCGTTTTCTCGCGCGCCTCCAGCTCCCCCAGGAGCGCCGTGACCTTCCTCTCGTCGGCAGGAATCCGTTCCTCGGCCCTCGCCAGAATCTCACTCGGGAGATTCAGCCGCCGGGCAATGCTGATTCCGTAGGAGCGGCCGGGCACCCCCTTGGTGAGCCGGTACGTCGGAGCGAGCGCGACGGGATCGAATTGGAGCGACGCATTCACGACGCCCTCGACCTCGGTCGCCAGCTCCTTCAGGGCGCCGAGGTGCGTGGTGGCGATCGAGAGCGTGCGACGCGCCGTGAGCGCTTCGAGAATCGCGCCGCCCAACGCCGCGCCTTCGATTGGATCGGTGCCGGAGCCCAGCTCGTCGATGAGAACGAGAGAGTGCTCGGTAGCCGAGCTCAACACCTCGGCGAGGTTCTTCAGATGCGCGCTGAACGTCGAGAGGCTGGCCAGGATGGACTGCTCGTCTCCGACATCGGCGTAGATATTGTCGAAGATCGCGATCCGCGATCCCACATCAACCGGCGCCGGAATCCCGGATTGCACCAGCGCGGAGAAGAGCCCGAGCGCCTTGAGCAACACCGTCTTGCCACCAGTGTTCGGGCCAGAGATGAGCAGCGTCCTCTCGTTCGGCAGCATCTCGAGATTGAAGGGAACGACGTCGATTCCCTGGGCAACGAGGAGCGGGTGGCGGCCCTCGACTACGGCGAACCCCTCTGTTGGATCGGACAGCTCCGCCGGAGCGCAGCGGAACTCGATCGCGTAACGCGCGCGCGCGACGAGGGAATCGAGCGTGATCAGCGCTTCGAGCGATGCTCCAAGCGCCTCACGGTGCGGGCGAAGCTTCTCCGTCAGCTCCGAAAGAATCCGGTCAATCTCTTCGACTTCCTCGATCTGCAGCTCACGAATGCGATTCCCTGCCTCGACCGCCGCCGGCGGCTCGACGAAGAGGGTACCCCCCGTTGAAGACGCATCGTGCACTATTCCGCCAAGTACAGCCTGCGCTTCGCGCCGAACCGGAATCACGAAGCGCCCGTTCCGTACCGTCACGGACATGTCGGCGACCCGCTGGTGCGGCTCGAGCTTGGCCATGGCGCGCTCGAGAAGCTTGACCAGCTCCCCCTGGGAGCCCTTCAGCTCGCGCCTGATTTTCTTGAGCGTCGAAGACGCGTCATCGCGCACCTGGCCGTCCTCGTCGATCGCGCGCTCGATCGTGTCCTCGATGTTCTTGTTGGTGACGAGGGGTTCGATCTGCGCGGCGAGAACAGCCGCGACAATCGGCGACGCCCGTTCACCGCGCAAGGAATCGCGCGTGATGCGCGAGCTGCGCAGGAGCGCGCCGAGGACAAGGAGATCCGGTGGGGCGAGCGACGCGCCTTCCACGCGCAGACGCAGGAGCGCCGAGCGCGCGTCGGGGACGCCGTGCAGATGCCACGGCTCCTCGGCCGCTACGAGCGAGCGCACGGCCGCCACACGAGCGTGCTCTCTTTCGATGACGTCCCGGTCGGTTGCCGGGCGCAGCTCTCTCACCCGCTCGCCGCCGAGCGGAGACGTCGCTCTCTCGGAAATGAGGGCGAGAGTGCGCGGAAACTCAATGACATTCAGCGCGTGAGAATTCATGCGAAGACCAGCTGAGCAGAGAACGCAGAACCTCGGCGCGGTCCGTACTGAGCAGAGAACGCAGACCCTCGGCGCAGCCCGTACTGAGCAGAGAACGCAGAGCTTCGGCGCAGCTTCACCCCTGCTTGCTCAGCTCCTCTCGAGCGATGGCATTGATAGCGCTGCCATCTGCCCGACCTTTGAACTGGGGAAGAACTTTGCCCATGACTGCTCCGATCTGCGTCGCGCCGCCGGCGATTGCCGCTTTCACCGCGGCTCGCAGCTCGGCGTCGCTAACCTGAGCGGGGAGATATTTCTCGAGCGCGGTTGCTTCGGCCGTCTCCTTGTCAGCGAGATCCTGGCGACCGCCCTTCGTGTACATCTCCACCGATTCCTTCCTGCGCTTGATGGATTTGCGCAGAACGTCGATCACTTCCGCATCCACCGGCTCGCGCTTCAGCTCGATCTTTTTGTTCTTGATCTCGGAGAGGACGGTGCTGAGGAGGAGCGTGCCCGGCTTGTCCTGGGATTTGCGGGCCGAATTGAGATCGCCCTGTAATCGGGCGAGGAGCTCGGACATTCCCTAGACGTGGCGGGTGCGACGATTCTTACGCATCGCCGTATTCAGCTTGCGCTTTCTGCGCTCGCTGGGCTTCTCGTAATGACGATGCTTGCGGAGATCGGAGAGGATACCCGCCTTTTCGCACTTCTTCTTGAAGCGCTTGAGCGCGCGCTCAAAGTTCTCGTCGTCATGGATTATGACTTCCGACAAATTCTACTTCCCCCCTTCGTGGCGTTTGTGCGCCGGCTTGGGACAGACCGTTAAACTTAGGCGGGGCAAACGGTTGGGTCAAGCAAAACCCTCGCTTTCGGTTCGCTCCGAGTCACTACCAGGTTCTGGGTTCGTCGCCGGTGCGTCGGATGGTGTCCTCTTCGGCTCCAGGCTCTCGCTCGTCGTGCCACCGACGTTTTACGCGCGGCTAAGGGTCGGTTCGCATTGCTGGGTCATACCGATCTCTCTGTCGCTCGTGGGTTGTCGCCTACGAGGACACCCTCCGACTTCCCTTCGGGACTCGCGTGGAGGCTAGTGCCTGCGTGGCGCCTCGCTCGCATCCGGACGGTTTTTGCTTGATCCCACATTGCCCCGCCCGCGCATAGCGGGCCGAGCAACGCTCGGCAGGCCCGCCACGAAGGCGGGATTCAGATCGCGCGAGGACGGGCGGCGCTGGCGCGCCGGGGCGCTTCGCGCCGCCGCGGTCAAGGAGGCGCCCGGTGCTGTTGAGAGTCTGTGCAGGGAGGCAAGGGTGTCCTCGGAGGGAGCGGCCGCAGCCAGCGCCGCTGCAAGGCGGCGCGGTGACGCGAGCCGCAAGGCGAAGCGGCAGGCGA
>PKVB01000006.1 GCA_003131365.1 Gemmatimonadota bacterium
TCTTGTTGTCGAACGGCAGCATCTTCACGTTCACCAGCCTGAGCGGGAGCAGCGCCACCGCTCCAACAAGCAATACCACGACCGCAGCGTAGAAGAGGCGTCGCGGGCGTGCGTCGCCCATGAGCCGCCGCATGATCGCCGCGTAGAAGCGCGGGAACCGGGACGGCCCGGTGCGGACCGGCCGCGTCGACTCCGCGGCAACATGGCTGCCCAGGAGCCGGCGGGCGAAATACGGCGTGATGATGAACGCCACGGCAAGCGACGCGAGCATCGCAACCGACGCCCCGACCGGAATCGGCCGCATGTAGGGTCCCATCATCCCGCTCACCATGGCCATGGGGAGGATCGCCGCGATCACGGCGAAGGTGGCGAGGATCGTCGGGTTGCCGACTTCGTCAACGCCATTCACCGTCGCCGTGTCCGGATCGAACTCCCGCGCGGCGAGATGGCGGTAGATGTTCTCCACGACCACGATGGCATCATCCACCAGGATGCCGATCGAGAAGATCAGTGCGAAGAGGGTGATGCGGTTGAGCGAGTAACCCATGGCGTAATAGGCGAACAGCGTGAGTGCCAGCGTCACCGGCACGGCGACGAGTACGACGAGCGCCTCGCGCCAGCCGAGGAATACGGCGATGAGTGCCGTCACCGAGAGCGTGGCGATGAGCAGGTGGAGGATCAGCTCGCTGGCCTTCTCGCTCGCCGTCTCGCCATAGTTGCGGGTGACATCCACTTTCACGTTGGCGGGCAGGAGCCGGCTCCTCGCTTCATCGACCCGCGCTAATGCGGCGTTCGCGATGTCGGTGGCGTTCACGCCCGGCCGCTTGGCGACGGCGATGGTGACGGCTTGCTCGCCACTCTCGCCCCGCGCGGCGTGGGTCACGTAGTCGATGGCCTCGGCTGGCGCCTCGACGACGGTAGCCACGTTACGGAGGTAGACCGGTCCGCCGCGGTTGGCAATGACAACGTCGCCGGCGTCGCGAACGGTGCGGATCGGAGCGCCGACGGAGACCTGGAAAACCTGATTGGCCGAGGCGAACTCGCCGGCCTGAAGCCGGACGTTGGCGGCGCGAAGCGCTTGAATCACTTCGCCGGGGGTCACGCCGCTCGCTGCCAGGCGGGCGGCGTCGAGGGTGACGCGGAGTTGCGACGGCTCACCGCCAATGAGGTCGATGCGGGCCACGTCGGGAATCGTGGCGAGCTCGTCGGCGAGGTGCGCGGCCATGGCCCGGAGGGCGTCGGAACCGTAGCCGCCACCGTGAAGTGTGAGGGCCAGCATTGGCACATCGTCGATCGAGTGCGGCTTGACGAGCGGCGGCATCGCCCCGGGAGGAGAGCGATCCGCTGCCGAGCCGAGCTTGGTGAAGACCCGGCTCACCGCGCGGTCCTGGTTCTCACCGACCTTGAAGCGCACCGTGACCAGCGTCGTTCCCTCACCCGCCATCGAGTAGACGTATTCCACGCCTGGGATTTCCCACATCAACTTCTCGATCGGACGAGTGATGAGATTCTCCACCTCGGTGGGGGAAGCGCCGGGAAGCGCCGCCATCACGTCAATCATCGGTACGGAGATCTGCGGCTCCTCCTCACGTGGCGTGGCGAAAATGGCGAGCGCGCCAACCGCGAGGGAGGCGATGGTGACCAGGGGCGTCAGCTTCGAGCGCAGAAACGCCTGCGCGACCCGTCCGGCGATGCCCATGATCAGCGCGTCCCGCCGGCCACCAACACCGTGTCGCCCGGTGCCAGGCCGGAGAGCACCTCAACGAGGACGCCCTGCTGCGTGGTGCCGAGCTTGACCCAGCGAAGTGCTGCCTGGCCCGCCATTGCGGTGCGGACGCCCGTGAGATCCCCCTGGCGGACGATCGCGCCTGCCGGCACCAGAATGGCGTGGCGGGTTCCGCGCGGAAGAGACAACGTGGCGGCACTTCCGCTGAGGAAGCGGGCGCCGGGGTTCGGTACCATTGCATTGACCGTGTAGAGATTGGCGCCCGCGGGCACCACTCCCTCGATCGTGGCAGGGACCGCGGTGTCACCGATCGTGGCGGCGACCGTGAGGCCGCGCCGGAGACCGCGCACCGCATCCGGCGACGCATTCACCGTCACACGTAGCGTGCTGGCGTCCTCAACGGTGGCGAGCGGCGCGCCCGGTGCCGCGAATGATCCCGGGTCCACGAAGCGACGGGTCACAATGCCCGCGAACGGCGCGCGCACCTCGGCGTAGGACGCGGTTGCAGCGAGCTCCGCGGCCATTCCCCGGGACGTGGCCACCGCCGCTTCGGCGCGCGCGAGGCCCGTCTCCGCCTGATCGAGCTGTGCCTTCGTGGCGGCGCTGTCGGCGTAGAGGGCGCGGATGCGAGCGGCTTGCACGGAACCTTCGTGATGAACTGCGGTGGCCTCGGCGAGTCCCGCCTCCACTTGAGCGCGCTTCGCGTCAAGATCCCGCGCGTCGAGCCGCACCAGCAGCTGACCAGCCGCGACACGATCGCCTTCATGGACCGAGACCGCGGTTACCGTCCCCATCAACTTCGTGCTCAAGGTGGCGAGTCGCACCGGCTCGGCGGTGCCGGACGCCTCGAAGGCGTCGACGATTACAGCGTCGGTCACAGCCACCCGGGTACCGGCGAGCGGAAGTTTTTCAGAGGGTGCAGGCGCTGCCTGCGGGCCGCACGCAGCCAGGAATGTTGTTAGGACCGTGCCGACCACGGGAATCAGCTTCCGCATATCAATTCTCCAGAACAGTAAGGGCCATCAGGTCTGCACCGGCGGCGTGTCGAGCAGCCGCATTCGCCACGATGGCCTGGTATCGCGCCTCCGAGAGACTAAGCCGGGTCTGGGTCTCGACGGCCGCCGCGCTGAGCAGTTCGGCGATAGTGGCAAGGCCACCGGCGTATTTCTTCGCGACTATGCGGTGGGCTTCGGCGGCCTGCGTCACGGACACTTCCGCGATGCCGAGCTGGGCGATGGCCACCGCGAGCTCGGTTTGCGTCGCGCTCCGCTCGAGCGCCGCACTCGCGTCGGCCGCCTCCGCCATGGCGCGTGCGGCGTCGGCGCGGCCTTGCGCCGCCCTACGCTCGGCGATCTCGGACGCCCCGGCAAAGGGAGACCATGAGGCCATGACGCCGACGGTGTAACTCTTGGGGCCGCCGAAGACTCGGTCGTGGCTGTTCCAGTCATAGCGACCGAAGCCGTTGAGGCGCGGAATGTATCTGGCGTTGGCGCGGCCCACGTCACGCTGGGCGGCTTCGAGCCCAAGCCGCGCGACGGTCACGTCGAGCCGCGCGGCGGAGTCGCTTATCGGAGGTGTCATCAGGTTCCGGATCTGGACGGCCGAGGGGAGCGTGTCGGGCAGTGTGAAGGCAGTGTCGCCGGGCTGACCGAGGAGGAGCGCCAGCCGCTCGCGGGCGGTGCCGGCATTCCCGCGGGCGCCGATCAATTGGGCCTCCAACTGGCCCAGCTGTACGGAAGCGAGGAGTGCGTCGGAGCGGGTGGCGAGTCCGTTGGTTACCATCGATTCGGCCTGGCGTACATGGGCCTGGCCGGCGGTGGCGGAGGTCTCAAGGGTGCGCACCTGTTCTTGGGCGAGCACGGCACCGAAATAGGAGCGCGTTACATCGAGGCGGGTGGTTTCGCGGGTCCAGCCGGAGCCTGCCTTCGCAGCTGCGGCGGCGCGCGAAGCGACCGCGCGACCAAACCATGCATCAGGGTTGAAAATCGGGAGCTCGACCACCAATCCGCTGCTCCAGTTGGTGGCCGGCGAGGGGTAATTGAGGCTCGCGGGGTTGAAGGAAGCGGAGGATACGCCGCGCTGTTGGAGAGTGAATCCGAAGGCGGCCAGTGGATTATCGGTCCGCACGTAACCGGCCTCGGTCCGCACGGTGGGGAGGATCCCCTGGAGGGCGGCGGTGGTTTGGGCACCCTGCGCACGGGCGTTGCCGCCAGCGGTCCGATTGGAATAGGCGGCGGAATCGGCTCGGCGGAACGCTTGGCCCAGTGAGAGCGGCGCCTGCGCGCCAAGAGGGGCGGCGGCCGCGAGGGCCAAGACAAAAAGAACGGTCGATGGTCGCATACGGTGGTGTTCTTTGCACGAGTTACGGAATTGCCATCTAGTATTATATAACTATATAGTTGTATAGACAGAATGTCAATATAGTTATATAAAGCGATTGTCGGGGTTGTATTGGGTCCCGGCGCGATTGATGCGCCTCGGCTACGCATGCCTTCGCCCGTCAACGGTTTTCCGGCGGCCCCCACGGCCATCGTGCCGCGATGGACAATTCTCTCAGATCGTCGAAGCGCGAGCCGGTTCCGAGATGAGGATGAGTCGGTATGAGGTCCGATTTACGGCCTCAGCTCCCCGTGATCGACGGGCTCCCGGCCGCGGCGCATGAACAGGAATTCATAGAGAAGCGCCGCCACCACAGCGCCCGTGATCGGAGCGAACCAATACAGCAGCTGGGCTTCATAGACGCCGCTCGCCACGGCGGGGCCGAACGATCGTGCCGGGTTCATCGACGCTCCGGTGAGCGGCCCAATGGCGAGTATGTCGGCCGCAATCACAAAGCCGATCGCCAGACCGCCGATCTTGGGGCCTCGCAGATCCACCACCGTTCCAAAGATCACGAAGACGAGGAAGAACGTCGCGATGGCCTCCAGCAGGAATGCCTGCCCGCCGGTGATGTCGAGGGCGATCGATTGCCCGCCGCCGCGGGTGGCGACGAACACCGCCTCGGGGAACGTCGCCTTGAGCGCGTACCCCGCCGCGATCGCGCCGAGGATTTGTGCGACGATGTAGAGCGCGGCCATCATCGGCTCGATTCGTCTCGTGACGAGAAGTCCCAGCGTCACCGCCGGATTGATATGCCCGGAGATGCGCATCGTTGCGCTTACCATAACGGCCATGGTCAGTCCGTGCGCGAGCGCGATTTCGACCAGGGCGGCTGGGCTCTGCGACATGCGCGCACTCATGATCGCCGCGCTTCCGACGAATACGAACGCGAACATACCGATGAATTCTGCTGCGAAGTGGCGCCACGCGTCCCGCATTTGCTGCCCCCTGCTTCGGCAAGATTGATGGGGCCGCGGCGCGTGAGATCGCTAGATCACCCGGCGCAATACCAGCGCGGCATTTATTCCGCCGAAGCCGAAGGAGTTCGTGAGCATGTGCTCCACGCGTTCCTTCCGCCCGGTTCCAGGCAGAAAGTTAAGATCGCAGGCCTTGTCCGCAACCTGCAGGTTGACGGTCGGCGGCAGCCATTCCCGCTCGATCGCGAGAGCGCATATCGCAGTCTCGATCGCTCCCGACGCGCCGAGTGCGTGGCCGTAGTAGCCCTTTGTCCCACTCATCGGAATCCTGTACGCCTGATCCCCCAGCACCTGCTTGATCGCCATCGTCTCGGTCGAGTCGTTGAGCAACGTCGAGCTTCCGTGAGTGTTGACGTAGCCGATCTCGCCGGCGGACACGTTGGCGTCATCGAGCGCCAGGCGCATTGATCGCGCCGCCTGCGAGCCGTCGGGCCGCGGCGCCGTCATGTGATGCGCATCGTTCGTCGTGCCGTAGCCGGCGACCTCGGCGTAGATCTTGGCACCCCGTGATTTCGCTCTCCCGTACTCCTCGAGAATCAGGACCGCCGCGCCCTCGCCCATCACGAATCCATCGCGATCCTTGTCGAATGGGCGCGAGGCCATCTCAGGCGCTTCGTTGCGCGTGGACATCGCGCGGATGAGCGCGAACGCTCCGAAGCAGAGCGGGGCGAGCGGAGCCTCCGCGCCGCCCGCGATCATCGCGTCGGCATCGCCGTGCAGAATCATGCGCACCGAATCACCGATAGAGTTGGCGCTCGTAGCGCAGGCCGTGGCCGTGGCTGAAATCGGCCCTTGCGCGCCATAGCGAATGCTGATCTGTCCCGCGGCCATGTTCACAATCGCCGCCGGAATAAAGAAGGGCGACATCTTCCGCGGGCCGCCGTTCAGCAGGATCGTGTGCTCGCGCTCGATCACTTCGAATCCGCCGATGCCGCTGCCGATGACGAGATAGTCGCGTTGAATCATTTGGGAAAATCGGACGATAGAGAATGTGATAACGGGATGGCGAGGGAAAAGTTTCTTTCTTAAGCTCGTGCCCCTGTCCGTGCTCTCGCTCGTGATCGATTTTGCCAGGCGCTGAAGACGATTACGAGCAAGAGATAAGCGGCTAAAACACCGCGCGACAGATGATGACCGACGCGACAACCCCCGCGAAATCCGCCAGCAAGCCTGCCGGGATGGCATGCCGCGTCTGTTTGATCCCGACCGAGCCGAAGTAGACTGCCGCGACGTAAAAGGTCGTTTCCGTGCTGCCGTAGATCGTTGCCGCCATCAGGCTCACGATATTGTCCGGCCCGAGCCGATGCACCACGTCGGTGAAAAGCGCGAGCGTCGCGCCCCCGCTCAGCGGACGCATTAACGCGATCGGGAGCAGATCAATCGGGAAATGGAGCGGCGCGAGAATCGGTGAAAGGGCGCGCGCGAGCAACTCGATTCCCCCGGCGCCCTTAAACATGTTGATCGCCACCAGCATGGTGACGAGAAACGGAATGATTTTGAGGATGACGCCGAAGCCCTCCTTCGCGCCCTCGACGAATTCGTCATAGACCTTGAGTCCGCGAAGCGCGGCATAAAGCACGAAAAACGAAAGCAGCAGCGGGATCGCGAGGAGCGACAGCGCGCTTACACTGCGCACGAAGAAGCTGGTCGGCGCGGACTCTCCCAAGGGCAAACCAAGCGCCTCCGGGAAAACCTGCCTAACGAAAAGCGCAAGAAAGAAAAGTGCGAAGAGCGTGAGAATCGCTTTCCCCCACGGACACACGCGCTCGTTGTCGCCGGGATCGGTGATCCCGGCCGCGCCAGATAATTCCGGATTTGCGGGTTGAACATTCGAATCAGCGCTCGTGTTCTCCGCTGAGCCGGGATCACCGATCCCGGCTACAACGCAATCAGCGCGCACGCGGAACCACGGCAGTTTCTCCAGCAGCTTCACCGAAGCAATCGCCACCGTCGCCGCACACAAGGTCGCGAGCAGTGCCGTACCGACGATCGCGGTCGGATTCCTCGACCCCGCGGCGACCAGGATCGCGATTGCGGTGGTCGGGATCAATTGCACGGAGCTCGTATTGATCGCGAGAAAAGTGCACATCGCGTTCGTCGCCGTGCCGGGATGCGGATTGAGGCGCTCCAAGTCGCGCATCGCGCGCAGGCCGAGCGGCGTGGCGGCATTGCCGAGCCCGAGCATGTTCGCCGCCATGTTCATCAACATCGAGCCCATCGCCGGGTGATCGTTAGGCACGCCGGGAAATAGCCGGCGCATGACGGGACGCATACTGCGCGCCAGTTTTTGGATCAGCCCGGCGCGTTCCGCGAGCCGCATCACGCCCAGCCAGAGCGCCATGATCCCGATCAGCCCGAGCGCGATGGTGACCGCCGTCTTCGCGCCATCGAACGCGCCGTCGGTCACTTCCTTGAGATGACCCGTCGCGCCGCCGAGCGTCACGGCGAGCAGAATGAGGGCGAGCCAGATGTAGTTGAGCACGCCTTGTCTCTAGCAGCGGTCAACAGCCGCGGAAAAGCGATTTAACCACGGATTACACAGATTTCACGGATGGGAAAAAGAGAGGATGCGTCTGCTCGGGGCGAATGCCTACCGCTCTTTCCCATCCGTGCAATCCGTGTAATCCGTGGTTCTACACCTTGAGCAACGACGCAGCGTGCTTGAGCGCCGATTCGCTCTTGCCGCCAAGCATCCGCGCAATTTCCTCCTGCCGTGCTTCGCCTTTCACCTCGCGCAATTCCGAGAACGTTCGGCCGTGCGCCACCTCTTTCGTCACCACAAAATGCGTCGCGGCCGCCGCCGCGACCTGCGGCAGGTGCGTGATGCAGAGCACCTGGTGCTTCTCCGCCAGCGTCCGCATCTTCGCCCCGACCGCGTTCGCGATCTCGCCGCCGACGTTGGCATCGATCTCGTCGAAGACGAGCAGCGGAATCGCATCCTGCATCGCGAGCGTGGATTTGATCGCCAGCATCAGACGCGAGATTTCGCCGCTCGAAGCAATCAAACGCAGCGGCTTGGGCGGCTCGCCCGGATTGGGCGAGAAAAGCAGCTCGAGCGCATCGGTGCCGTTGAGCCGCGGCTCCTCGTTAGGCGTGAGGGTGGCGGCAAACTCCGATTGCCGAAACCCGAGGTCGGCCAGGTTGCGCCGGACGTTCTCGGCCAGCCTGGGCGCGGCCTTCGCCCGGGCCTTGCGCAGCGCCCCGGCCGACCGCTCGAGCGCCACTCGCGCTTGCTTGATCTCTTCCGCCAATCGTTCCAGCTCTGCATCGCGCCCTTCGATCTTGCGCATCCGCTCCGCCGCGCGCTCGCCAAAAGCCATCACTTCCGGAATCGAGCCGCCATATTTTCGCTTCAACGATTCGAGCAAGGTGACTCGCTGTTCGAGTTGCGCGAGCTGCTCCGGGTCAAGGTCGAACCGTTCGGCATAACGATCGAGGGTGCGCGCGATTTCGGTCAGCTCGATGACCGCCGCGGCGTGCGCCTGGGAACTTTCGGCCAGGCCGGGATCGATTTTTTCCAGTTCCCGCAGAAGTCGCTGGGTTTCCGCGAGCTGATTCAGCACGGCGTTATCCGCCTCCGAGAGTTGCCGTGAAACCGAGGTCGCCAGCTCGATCAGGCGCCGGCTATTGCTCGCCAGCTTGTAGCGCGAAACAATTTCCTCCTCTTCGTTAGGCTGGAGTTTCGCTGAAGTAATTTCGTTCACCTGATGGCGGAGCAGGTCGAGCTCCTGTGCGCGCGCCGATTCCGCCGTGCTGAGCGACTGCTCCTCGGCGAGAAGGGCCTGCAGGCGGCGGAAGCATTGCTGATATTCCTGCAAGACCGGCTCGGCGTGTGCGAAACCATCGAGCAAGGCCAGCTGACGATCCGGCGAGAGAAGCGACTGGTGATCGTGCGGGCCGTGTAAATCCACCAACTCGTCGCCAATTGTTTTCAGGAGGGCGAGCGTCGTGGGCGAGCCATTGACGAACTGCCGGTTGCTTCCGCCTAACGAGAAGCTGCGTTTTACAATCAACTCCCCCGCGCACGGCTCGATGCCGGATTCCTCGAGGCGGGCGTTGAGGGCGGTGAAATCTTCGCCGGTGAAAATCGCCTCCACCGTGCACGCTTCGGCGCCGGTGCGGATGAGCGATTTATCCGCGCGCTCGCCGAGCAGCAACTGCAGCGCGCCGATGATGATCGACTTGCCAGCGCCGGTTTCGCCGGTGATCGCGGTGAACTCCGGAGTCAGTTCCCACTCCAGATCCTCGACTAGGGCGAGGTTCTTGATCCGCAGCAAACTCAGGACCGCAGCCATTCCGGGAAGTTGACAGTTGAGGCCGAAGGTTTGCCAGATGAAACTTGCGGCCTCTGACGGCGAACAATTCTCAACTCTCCCTCACCTTCCTCGGGACCGGCACCTCGCAGGGCGTGCCGATGATTCGTTGCGCCTGCGCGGTCTGCCGCTCA
This sequence comes from Gemmatimonadota bacterium, assembly GCA_003131365.1. Taxonomy (GTDB): domain Bacteria; phylum Gemmatimonadota; class Gemmatimonadetes; order Gemmatimonadales; family Gemmatimonadaceae; genus UBA4720. Next base: position 9,530 of record PKVB01000006.1, read on the forward strand.
ACCGATCCGCGTGACAATCGTACCCGCGCCTCGATTTATCTGCAAACACCGGAATGCGCCTTCGTTGTCGACACCGGGACCGATTTCCGCACCCAGTGTCTGCGCGAAAACATCTGGCAGGTCGACGCCGTCATCATGACGCATGCGCACACCGACCATGTGATGGGCTTCGATGACTTGCGGCGTTTCGCCGCGCCGCGCGGCGGCCGCATGCCGGTCTACGCCTCGGCCGAAACGATGGGCGACCTGGAGCGCGTTTACGCCTTCGCTTTCCAGGCGGCGAACCCATCGCCCGGCTATTTGAAACCGGAGCCGCATATTATTGATGGTCCGTTTTCGTTAGGCGAGACAGCCATCACGCCGCTGCCGGTGCCGCATGGCGGCTCCGAAACCTACGGCTACCTTTTCTCGCGCCACGGCCGCAGGTTGCTCGTCTACCTGAGCGATTGCAGCGCGGTGCCGGACGAAATCGCGCGCCAGATCGCAGGCGTGCAATTGCTCGTGATCGACGCCCTGCGCCACAAACCCCATCCGACCCATCTCAGCATCGCCCAGGCGCTGGAAGTCGCGCGACGCGTGCAACCGGCACGAACCCTCTTCACTCACATCTGCCACGAGTTGGCGCAGGCGGCGGAAGCGGAATTGCCGCCGCAGACCGGCATCGCCTACGACGGGTTGAAGATCGCTTTCCCGGCATGAGAAGCCTCCTTTGCGCAATCGTCTTCGTCTCGTTAGGCGTGCGGGCCGATGCCGCGGACAGCGGAACGAATCTCGCGCCGGCGACGATTGTGATCTACAACCCCGCCGCGCCGGAGTCGGCCGGGCTGGCCCGCTTTTACGCGCAGGCGCGACACATCCCTAACGATCATCTGATCGGTCTCGCATGCTCGACTGAAGAGGAAATCAGCCGCCAGGCATACGACGAGACGATCGCCGAACCGCTTCGAAAGATTTTCGCGGAACGAAAATGGTGGACTCTGCCAACGGACGCCGACCAGCGCACCATCGTGACCGCGAACAGCATCAAGTTTGTCGCGCTGATGCGCGGCATGCCACTGAAGATTCGCGCGACCGTCGCCTATCCAGGCGACCAGAAGGAAAACAACCCAATCGGCGAACACAACGAGGCCTCGGTCGATTCGGAACTGGCAACCCTCGGCTTCTTCTCCCGCCAAATCTCGGGCGCGACCGTCAATCCCTACTTCCAGAATTTTCGGCCGATCGCGGACCTCGAGGGATCACCGATGATGCTCGTCTGCCGGCTCGATGCGCCCACCGCGGGGATCGTTAGGCGAATGATCACCGACGCGGTCGAGACCGAAAAGTCCGGGCTCTGGGGTCGAGCCTATGTCGATGGCGCGGACCACGGCTCGGGCGGGCTGGCCGAAGGCGATCAATGGCTGGCGGCGATCGTCAAGGATCTGCGTCGCGTCGGTATCCCGGTGGTCTACGACACCGAGCCCGCGCTTTTCCCGTCCGGCTTCCCGATGAACGACTGCGCGCTCTACTACGGTTGGTACGCGGGCGGGGTCTCGGGTCCGTTCAACGATCCGGGTTTCGCCCTCACCCGCGGCGCGGTCGCGGTGCACATCCATTCCTATAGTGCGAGCACGCTGCGCTCGGCGACCCCCGGCTGGGTCGCGCCGCTTCTGAGCAAGGGAGCCGCCGCGTCGTTAGGCAACGTCTACGAGCCGTATCTGCAATTGACCGCGCACCTCGACATTTTCAACGATCGCCTTCTGCACGGATTTACTTTCGCCGAGAGCGCCTACATGTCGATCCGGGTGCTCTCGTGGATGGGCGTCGCGGTGGGGGACCCGCTCTACCGGCCTTATGCCTCCTGGTTGCAACTGGACGCGAAGCGCGACAACCGGAAGAAGAGCGACTGGCGGATGTATCACGACTTCGCGGTCAAGAATAGCCAGCGCGAGCCGGCGGACTACCGGACCACGGCGCGCGCGGCCGCTTCCCGCGCGAACAACGGGCCGGCAATCGAAGATCTCGGTCTGATGGAAAAAGAGGAAGGCCACTTCACCGCCGCCGTGAGCTACCTGCAACAGGCGCGCTCGCTCTACACGAAACCCGATGACATTCTGCGCACTGTCCTGGAGCAGGCCGATGCGTTGAGCAAGGCGGGCGACGAGAAGGCGGCGCTGGCCCTGGTGCGCAGCGTCGTGCAGCTGGTGCCGGATGCACCCGCGACGGCGCTGCTTCGCAAGATCGAGCAGCAACTCAATCCTGCGCCGACGCCGAAACCATTGCCGTCCCCCTAACGAAAACGCGACGAGGGAACTGTCATCCTGAGCGGAGCGCAGCGGAGTCGAAGGATCCCGTGGCGAAACCTTTCCGCCCTCACCACGGGATCCCTCGACTGCGCTCGGGATGAC
>PKVB01000102.1 GCA_003131365.1 Gemmatimonadota bacterium
GACGGGCGTGCTGGGCTTTGTCTGGCTGCTGCTTTGGATTCCGCTGTACCGAGAGCCTGAGCCGGCCGGCGACACATCGGTTGCCGCCGCGCGGGTGCCATGGATCAGCCTCTTCGGGTATCGGCAGACGTGGGCGTTTATCGTTGGCAAGCTGATGGCCGACCCCATCTGGTGGTTCTATCTCTATTGGCTGCCGAAATTCCTCGACGCGAAGTACGGCGTTAAGCTGGCGCAGGTCGCCGCGCCGATCATCGTAGTGTATCTCATCGCGGATGTCGGTTCCGTCGGCGGTGGCTGGATCTCGAGCGCGCTGATCAAACGGGGCTGGTCGGTGAATCGCGCGCGGAAAGCGACGATGCTCGCGATGGCGCTGCTCATCGTGCCGACGGCGCTGGTGTCGCGCGCGCCGAGCATGTGGCCGGCGGTGATCATAGTCGGCGTCGCTGCCGCGGCCCATCAGGCCTGGTCGGCGAACGTGTATACGTTGGCGAGCGACATGTTTCCCAAATCAGCAGTTGGCTCGGTAGTCGGCATCGGCGCGTTCGCCGGGGCGATGGGCGGCGTGGTGTTCCAGCGGGCCACGGGGCGCGTTCTCCAGGCGAACGGCAGCGACTATGCCCCGATTTTCGTCGTGTGTGGTCTTGCGTACGTGACGGCGTGGGTGATTATACATCTGCTCGCGCCGAGTCTGGAGCCGGCGCGTCTGCCAACCCAGTTATGACGCCCTACTATAGAATGCAGTCCGCCAGAGTGCTGTCCGCCGCTGCGGGGACATCCAGAACGCCGGTCGCCGCAACGTGGCTCGCCAGAACGGGATTCATCTTGTCTATCGTCCTGACTGCCTGCGCGCCTCGCAAAGCTCCCGACCTCGCAGGAGTTCAGTGCCCGGGAGCGCAGTATGGTGTTGTCAGCAGTGGCTTGGTGGGTCGAACCTGGCCCGATTCAAGCAGGGCGGCTCGGCCCGATTCAGTCGGGGGGAGCCTGCCCCAAATGATTGGGATTTGCCCGAACACGTTAACGGATGACGAGCGGCGCGGGGGATGGCGTCTGCTCTTCGACGGCAAGACGTTCACCGGCTGGCGCGGACTCGGCTACGACAGCGTGCCCACCGCCCACTGGAAGATCGAGAACGGCGCTATCAGAAAACTCGCGGACGGACAGGTCCCGCGACTGCCGGATGGCCAGCCGGCGGCCGGCGGTGATCTCATGACCCGTGATACCTATCGTGATTTCGAGCTCACATGGGACTGGAAGATCAGCCGCGCGGGGAACAGCGGCGTCAAATACAACGTGTCCGAAGAGATCTCGATGGCGAACGCACCCAACCACGCCGCACTAGGGTTTGAGTATCAGATGCTCGACGACAGTCTTCACGAGGACAACAAGGTTCCGTCGCACCGCGCCGGCGCGCTCTACGATCTCATCCCGCCGAACGCGAACAAGGTACTGGCGCCCGTGGGTCAATGGAATTCGTCGAGGATAGTGTTTCGCGGAAATCACGGCGAGCACTGGCTGAATGGAAACAAGGTCGTCGAGTTCGAGCTCGGCACGCCCCTGATGGACTCGCTCATGGCGAAAAGCAAATACCGGGATATCAAGGGCTTCGCCCAAAAACGCGCGGGCCATATCGTTCTGCAGGATCACGTCGACGAAGTTTTTTTCCGGAATATCAAGATTCGGGTCCTGTAACACTCGGAGCTGTCATGACACGAAAGGAACCTCTGGACCGCCGCGATTTTCTGAAGACCGCATCCGCCGCAGGCCTGGGCGCGTTCGCCGCGTCGCGCGGGGTCGGCCCCCTCTTGGCATTTGACGGATCGCCCGCCGAGAAGATGGTGGTGGCCGTGATGGGACTCAACGGACGCGGAATGGTGCACGCACAGGATTTCGCGCGTGGCACCAACACGACCGTCGGCTATCTCTGTGACGTCGACTCGACGGTGCTCGCGAAAGCGCTGGCGGAGACATCGAAGTTGCAGGTGACGCCGCCGAAGACGGTGACCGATTTTCGCCGAGTGCTGGAGGACAAGAACGTCGACGCGCTCGTCATCGCAGCGCCGGATCATTGGCACACGCCCGCCACGATTCTCGCGCTCGACGCCGGGAAGCACNNTACGTCGAGAAGCCGAGCGGACACGACCCGCGCGAGGACGAGCTGATCGTCGCCGCCGCGCGCAAGCACAACAAGCTGCACGTACAGCTCGGCACCCAGGCTCGGTCGGGTCCGCACTTCATCGAAGTCAAGCAGTTGATTAGTGGCGGTCAAATCGGAACGCCGTATCTCGCGCGCGCCTGGTACGCCAACACGCGCACCGGAATCGGCAAAGGCAAAGTTGTTCCGGTGCCCTCGAATCTCGACTACGAGCTGTGGCAGGGCCCTGCTCCGCGCACTCCTTATCGCGACAACGTCATCCACTACAACTGGCACTGGTTCACAAACTGGGGAACCGGCGAGATCTGCAACAATGGAACACACGAGATCGATGTAGGGCGTTGGCTGCTCGGCGTAGACTATCCGACGAGCGTCAACTCGACCGGCGGACGCTTTCACTACGCTGACGACTGGCAGTTTCCCGACACGCAGGAAGCGACGTGGGTGTTCGACGGGGGCAAGAGCATCATCTGGCAGGGGCAGAGCTGCAACGGGCTGGATCTCTACGAGCGCTCGCGCGGCACCACAGTCCTCGGCACCAACGGCAGCGTGGTAGTCGATCGGGACGGCTACGTCGTCTACGATCTCAAGAACAAAATCGTCAAGGAAGTAAAGGCGGCCCCGAAGGGCGACGCCCTCAATACGCTCGGTGACGACTGGCTGACGCAGCTCCACATCGACAACTTCACGAGCGCCGTGCGCACGGGGACCAAGCTCTCCGCGCCGATCGAGGATGGAGCGAAGACCGGAACACTTTGCCATCTTGGGACGATCTCGCAGCAGCTCGGTCGCAAGCTCACGACCGATCCGAAGACCGGACACATCCTCCACGACGAAGAAGCGGCGAAGCTTTGGTCGCGCGAGTACGACCCGCGGTGGAAGCCGGTGGTGTGACCGGGCTCCACGAGGATCGCTATTTCGATCCCGACCCAGTAGTTCGGCAACATGCGCGCGTCTTGTACGACCAGAGCCGCGCGCTGCCGATCATCTCTCCGCACGGGCACGTCGATCCCGCGATCCTCGCGTCCAACGACGCGTTCCAGGATCCGGCGTCGCTCATGATCACGCCCGACCACTACATCCTCCGGATGCTCTACTCCCGCGGCGTGCCACTCGAGTCGCTCGGCGTCGCACCAATAGACGGGAAGCCGCCCCACGCAGAGCGCGATCCGCGCAAGATCTGGCAGACATTCGCCGACCACTGGCAGCTCTTTCGCGCGACGCCGACGCGCGCGTGGCTCGAGTACGAGCTGCGCGAGGTGTTCGGCATTCAACGCGAGCTCGACTCGGCGTCCGCGCCGCTCGTGTACGACGCGATCGTGGAGCGATTGCAGTCGCCGGAGTTCCGTCCGCGCGCCCTCTTCAAGCGATTCAACATCGAAGTGCTGGCGACGACCGATGCCGCCAGCGACACGCTCGAGCACCACAAGACGCTCCGCAACGTGGAGCTCGGCGGTCGTGTCATTCCGACGCTTCGGCCGGACGCGCTGTTCCGGATAGCGGCGCCGGGATGGTCGGCGGAGGTGGCGCGCCTGGAGCACGCCGGTGGCGGCACGATCGGAAGCTGCGCCGAGCTGGTGAGGGCGCTGGCGCGGCGACGCGCCGACTTCAAGGCGATGGGCGCGACCGCGACGGATCACGCCATCGTGATTCCCCGCACCGAGCGACTTAAGGACTCGGAGGCCGAGCGCTTGTTCACGAAGGCCGGCCAACGCGCGGCGACCGAGGACGATCAGGCGCGCTTCGAGGCCCATCTCCTCATGGAGATGGCGCGTCTGTCGGTGGACGATGGGCTCGTGATGCAGCTGCACGCGGGCTCGCTGCGGGATCACAACGAGCTCGTGCATCGGCGCTTTGGAGCGGATCGCGGCGGAGACATCCCGGTGGCGACCGAATTCACGCGCAACCTGCGTCCCTTGCTCAACGCGTATGGAAATGACACGCGCTTTCAGCTCATCGTGTTCACACTCGACGAGTCGACGTACAGCCGCGAGCTGGCGCCGCTCGCGAGTCACTATCCAGCAATGCTTCTTGGCGCGCCGTGGTGGTTCCACGATTCGATCGAAGGATTGACGCGCTTTCGCCGGCAGACCACCGAGACTGCCGGCATCGGGAATACGGCCGGTTTTACGGATGATACGCGCGCGTTCTGTTCGATCCCCGCTCGCCACGATCTCGCTCGACGCGTAGACGCGAATTATCTCGGCGGTCTCGTCGCGCGTCACGTGATCGACATGGCCGAGGCGAGCGAGATGGCTAAAGCCCTCGCGTACGATCTTGCCAGGCGCGCTTATCGGTTAACCTGAGCCAGCCGGGGAGAGCGAAACGATGCTGGGTAAACTTTCTAATCGGTGAACGCGTTGATTCGAGTCGCGGAACCGCGGGACGCTGAAGCCATAGCGGGCATCTACGCTCCCGCGGTGACCGACAGCTCCACATCGTTTGAGCGGCTTACAGGTGGTCGGTCGACGTCTCGGCGTACATCAGACACGACGCGCACCGTCGGGGAATTGCCAGAGCGCTTTACACCGCACTGTTCGAGATACTTGTCGCCTTCTCAACGCTCGTGACCTCACGCGGGGTGAAGGCTGCCCTCGCGCGCGCCGAGGGTCTTCTCAGGCTGCGTTAACCGGGCGCCTAAAGCTGTCGGCGGCCAGGCATGGTGAAACTTCCAACCATTTTCGCCTGTACGGTATCTAACGCCTTAAAGCAGTCGTTCCCCGTTCTCTACCCTGACTCGACAGCACCTATGATTGGCGTCGCCCTGCTGGGACTCGCGGTAAGTCTACAGCTTCCAGCTCAGATACCTGTCCGCGCCGATGCGCGGCAGTCCAAGCCCCCCGTTTCCTCTCGAATCGGCGCCCCGAACGATAGCGGCGTGACCGCCACCCGGGCGGAAGCTGCGCCGGTGATCGATGGCAAAGACGACGATGCGGTCTGGCGCACTGCCCCGCCCATAACGGCGTTCAAGCAGTGGCAGCCCACCGAGGGAAAGGCGCCCCGCTTCAAGACCGAGGCGAAGGTGGCATACGACGCCGCGAATCTTTACGTGTTCGTGCGCGCGTTCGATCCGCATCCCGACAGCATCATCCGACTTCTCGAGCGGCGCGACAGCTTCACACCATCCGACATGATCTGGATCTTCGTCGACTCATATCACGATCGGCGAACCGGTTACGAGTTTGGCGTCAACGCGGCTGGCGTGAAGATCGACCAGGCCGTCTATGACGGCGGGAATGAGGACGGCGCCTGGGACGGCGTATGGGACGCCGCGACTCGAATCGATTCGCTCGGCTGGACGGCCGAGTTTCGGATTCCGCTCTCGCAGATGCGCTACAGCAGGGACCGATCGCACATCTTCGGGTTCACGATCGATCGCGACATCTATCGGTACAGTGAGCGGGTGAGCTGGCCCGCGTTCAGCCAGGCGAAGCCCGACCTGGTGTCGCAGCTCGGCACCCTCGACGGCATGGACGATCTCGAGGCGCCGCGCCGCCTCGAGGCGATGCCCTACGTCGTCAGCAAAAGCGCGTCGCAGATCACCAACAACACCTACGGACAAAAAGCGAACGTGGCGGTCGGCGGCGACGTGAAATATCGCGTGGCTTCGAACCTGACGCTCGACGCGACGATCAACCCTGATTTCGGGCAGGTGGAGTCCGACCCCGCGGTCCTCAACCTCTCTTCATACGAGTCGTTCTTCGACGAACGGCGCCCATTCTTCGTCGCAGGACGTGGGTTGTTCCGCTTCGACGTGAACTGCAGTGCCGTCAACTGCAACGGCGAAACGCTCTACTATAGTAGACGCATCGGCCGGACGCCCGAGCTGGCCGGCATCTATGGCGATACCGTTCCGCTGCAACCGACGACGATCCTCGGCGCCGCGAAGCTCCTGGGTCGGTTCCCGCACGGAACGACGGTCGGCGTACTCGACGCCATGACTGAACGCGCAACGAGTCCTGGTGATACGACCTTCGAGCCACGGACGAACTTCGCCGTCGTGCGCGCTACGCAGGATTTCCGCGGCGGCAACAGCGCCATCGGGGGAATGTTCACCGCGGTGAACCGCAGCCTCGATTCGTGGTCCAGCGGGTATCTCCCCAAGACCGCTTACGTAGGCGCCCTCGACTTCCGCCACCGCCTCTTCAAGAACAACTACGAGGTCTCCGGATCACTCGATCAGAGTCGCGTGGAGGGAACGCCCGCGGTGATTCTCGCAACGCAAACTGATGGGGTGCACAACTACCAGCGCCCGGACGCCGACCTTCCGCTCGACCCGAACCGTACGTCGCTCACCGGCAACGCGGAGGAGCTCAAGGTGGGCAAGATCGGCGGACAGCACCTCTTGTTCGAAACCGACTATCAGCGTCGCTCCGAGGGATTCGAGATCAATGACCTGGGCTTTCTCCGACGCGCGGACCAGGTGTCATGGAATACATGGGTCGGATTCTTCGACCGGCACGAGCGAAAGTACTACAACCGCCTTCAGTGGAACAACAACTGGTGGCAGTACTGGACNNCGCTCGAGGCGGCGTACAACTCAAACATCCACATCACATTAAAGAACAACTGGTCGTTCCATACAGGCGGAACAGTAGGACAGCTGGGCACGACCTACAACGATCGCGACGCGCGCGGCGGGCCGGCAATCCGGCAGGATCCCTACGTCGCTCCGTGGCTCTTCATCAATGGCAATGATCGCCGAGCGGTCGTTCCGTTTATGGGTGTGAACTATTTCAGAGGAGATGCGGGCCGGAACTCGTCATTGAATCTCAACCCAGAGCTCGACTACAAGTTCCTTGGGCGATTCAGCTCGGCGCTCATCTTCAACTGGTCGCACAACATCTCCGACAACCAGTTTTACGGCAACTTCACCGACGCTGGTGGGACGCACTACACTTTCGCCCACCTCGACCAACACACGACATCGGTGACGGCGCGCCTCAACTACACGTTCACGCCGGATCTCTCGCTTCAGGGATACCTGCAGCCGTTCGTGTCGAAGGGCACCTATAGCAATGTGCGCCAGCTCTCCGCGACTCCCCGAGCGGACGCATACGACGACCGCTACGCGCCATACATCAATCCCGCCGTCACCAGCGACCCCGGCGGATTCAACTTCAAGGCGTTCCAGTCGAACATGGTCTTGCGCTGGGAGTACAATCCCGGCTCCACGCTCTTCGTCGTGTGGAACGAAGGGAGGCAGGGATACAACCCGGTCGAAGGAACCCAGGATTTCCACGGCGACGTTCGCGATCTGTTCCAGCTGCACCCGGCCAATACGTTCCTCGTAAAGGTGTCGTACTGGCTGAATCGTTAGAGCAGCCTCCTCGCGTTCTTCAAGTCCTGATGTTACCATGGAGCGGGTCTCCCAACGGGGCCCGCTTTTTGGTTGTTGCGGCAATTCATCATCTGAGTGGGAGGAAGTCATGGCGACAACATTGACGGTGAAGAAGACACAGGATCTCGTGCGCCGGCGTGAGGGCCCGCTCGCGACCCCGACTGACTTGAAGGCAGCCGCGACCAAAGACATTTCCGCGGCGTTGAACGGCGTCCTGGCCGACGTGTTCGCGCTCTTCATCAAGACCAAGAACTTTCACTGGCACATGAGCGGACCGCACTTTCGCGACTACCACCTGCTGCTGGATGAACAGGCCGACCAGCTCTTTGCGATGACCGACCCGATCGCGGAGCGCGTTCGCAAGGTGGGCGGCCTAACAATCAGGTCGATCGGCCATATCGCCCGTACCAAGCGCTTGCTCGACAACGACGCGGAGTATGTCGAGCCGTCGGACATGCTCGCTGAGCTCGGTGATGACAACAAGACGCTCGCGACGAGCTTGCGGCAGGCTCACAACGTGTGCGACGAGCATCGTGATATTGCCAGCGCCAGCCTGATCGAGGCCTGGATAGACGAGACCGAGCGGCGCAGCTGGTTCCTGTTCGAGTCAAATCGTCACGGAGACTCGAGCGGACATTGAGGTGCCGGTCGGGCTAATGGCGCCCAGGGACGTCGCAAGACCATCAGCGGGATGCGGCGTCGATCGCGGCGGGAACCTCGCTCACCGTCTCGTTAACCGGCTCGCTCGTCTCCAGGAGCATCGACTCGAGATCGAGATCGCGCTGAATCCGGCGCATGACGTCGTCCCCGATCACGCCGCGGTCGCGCAGATCGAGGAGGGCTTTCTCCTCCGCGTTGAGCATCTCCCCACGCACGCGCCGATATTCCTCGCCACGGCGCTCGTCGATCACCGCCGCTTCATGGGAAGGCGCGACAGTGAAATGCTCGTGTGCGACGTCCCCGGACTCACCCTCGTGCGGCTCAGCCTCGCGCGCCGCCCACCGTCTCGCGCGCTGCCGATGCCGCTGACGCAGGTAGCGCACAACCTCGGGATACTGCGAGCTCGCGATTCCGGGTTCATCCAGTATTCGGAGACCCGCCTCCGCGGCGGCAAGTCGCGCGTGCGCGTCCTCAGCCGCCTCCTCCTCGTCGGCGCCAATGCCGAGCAATCGCGCAACTGACGCGAGCGTCGTCCCCTGGAGTACTAGCGTGATGAAGATGACGCAAAAGGTGATGAAGATGATTTGTTCGCGCGCCGGGAATCGCGCGCCTGATGCGGTCAACAGCGGCAGCGACAGCGCCAGCACAAGAGAGTCGCCGCCGCGCAGACCGGCCCACGCGATAAACAGAACAGAGCGCCAGGCAGGCAGCGGCTCGTGGCCGCCACGAAGCCAGCGGAAGAATATCCGGAAGACGTAAGTGCTCGGCATCACCCACGCGATTCGAACGAGCACCACGCACAGACTCACGACCGCCGCTTCACCAAGTAGCGTGGAGAGCGGGAGCCGGTCCAGCGCGCGGGTGATGTTGGGGAGCTCGAGGCCTACGAGGATGAACACGAGGCTCTCGAGGATGAAGGTGACGACAGTCCACGTCCCGTAGATCTGCACTCGCGTTTCGGCGCCTATGACTTTGGGAACCGTGCGCGCCGCATACAAGCCCGTAGCGACTACCGCCAGGACTCCCGATGTGCCGAGGAGGTCAGCCAACAGGTAGGATGCGAACGGCGTCAGCAGTGACACCGTGTTCGCGACCACCGGCACACTTCGCGTGACGCGATGCACTCGCGCGACGATCACTCCGATCAGAACTCCAATTGCGATTCCGCCGCCGCCGCCGAGGAGAAACTGCAGCGCCGCCTGGGACGGTGAGAACGCGCCGGTGACAGCGGCCGTGACCGCCAGCCGGTAGGTCACGAGCGCTGTTGCGTCGTTGAGGAGCCCTTCGCCCTCGAGAATGCTGACGATTTCCCGCGGCATGCGCAGCGAGCGCATGATGGAAAGAATGGCGACCGGATCTGGAGGGGAGATGATCGCGCCGAGCGCGATCGCCGCGGCCCAGGTGAACGATGGATGCAGCGCGTGCGCGACGGCAGCAACGGCGGTCGTCGAGACGAGGACCATGACCACCGACAGGCGAAGGATCGGCCCGAACTCGCGCCGAAACTCACGAAGAGGGTAAGCGATCGCCCCCGAGTACAGGAGCGGCGGGATGAAGACAAGGAACAGGACGTCCGGGGGGAGTGTGACCCGCGGCAGCCCAGGGATGAGCGCGAGGAGGAGACCGCCGACCACTAGGATGGCCGCGTATGGAACCTTCAGTCGCTCGGCTACGAGGCGAAGTCCCGCCGAGACAGCGAGGAGAAGCAGAATGAGCTCGAGGGCGGCCAAGGCTGCTCCAGAGGTAAGACTACCGATTGTCAGTCGGCGTCTGTTTTACTGAGAACCGTTGCTTTCCACAGGAATGTTTGCGGCGGGCAAGCTGAAGGAAAACGTACTTCCGTGGCCCACTTCGCTTTCGACCCAGATCTTCCCGCCGTGCGCTTCAACGAGCTCTTTCGCAATGGCAAGCCCGAGCCCGACACCACGCTGATCGTTCTTCCGCGCCTGCCAGAAGTTGTCAAAGAGATGCGACATCTGTTCCGGCGGGATGCCGGGCCCATCGTCCACGACCTGAAACACAACCTGATCGTCGTCGTGGATCGCGCGCAAGCTCACCGATCCCTGTTCCGGTGTGAACTTGATCGCGTTTCCGACCAGGTTGCCGACGATCTGCGACACGCGCTTGGGATCAGCGCGCACGATAGCGCTGTCCTGCGTCGCTATGTGGAAGTGAAGGTGACCCCTCTCGGCGAGCGGACGAAACGTCTCTTCCGTCTGACGCATGATGGTTTCCACGCTCACTTCCTCGATCTCGAGCGAGAGCCTCCCCGCCTGCAGACGCACATGATCGAGCAGATCGTCTATCATGCGGTTCATCTGCTTCGAGGCGCGCATCGCGACGCCGAACATCTCCGTCCGGCGCTCGGGAGGCAGTTGCTCCTCGAGCAACAGCTCGTTCGTCATGAGAATGAGATTCAGCGGATTGCGAAGGTCGTGCGCGACGACGCCGAGAACATCTTCGCGTGCCTGAACGAGCAGCTCCGCGCGGCGTCGCTTGTCGAGCTCCGCGTCGTAGGTCCGCGCCCGGTACAGCGCAGTCGCCGCGGCCTGGGCAAGCAGCATAGTGAACGCCCTGTCAGACGCGCCAACCGCGGCGGCTTCCTTGAAGTGAAGCGCGAGTGAGCCGACCGTCTCCCCGGCATGCACGAGTGGTGTCGCCAGGTAGGTCTGCATGTCCGCGAGCTCGCCGAAGTCCTCATACACTCCCGAGAACTTCTCCCGGAATGCCTCCGGCGATTCGATGGAGATCATTTCGCCTTTGCGGAGAGCGTGAACAACCGGAACATCGGAGTCCATCGTCAGCTTAGCCAGCTGAGCCTCCAGGGCCGGCGTCAGGCCGCGTGCCCCCAGGAATTTGAGGCGATCACCCTCTACCGACACAAGTACGCCGCGAGCCGCCTCGACCACCGCGAGACCCTTGGTCAGCACGACCGCAGTCACCTCGTCCACCGACATTGCTTCGGAGAGCGCGGTCGTCACATCGAGGAGCTTCGTCGCGCGCTTGGCGACGCGCTGATTTTCGTCGTTGAGGCGCCCGAGCGCCGCCGCGTGGGAATCGGCTAGAACTCGCGAGCGCCGCAGTGCTTCCATCGTGCCGGCAATGATTACGGCGACGACGAGGAAGGTCGCCACCGAGAGCGTTCCATTCTCCGGTCCGAGCCCGACCCAGCCGGGCCCAAGAAAGTGGATCCTGATCAGGACCAGTGACATTGCCGTCGCCAGAATGCTCGGCCCCGGTCCGCCGAACCAGGCCGAGATCGCGACGGCGGGTATGAAGAGCATGAAGCTGGGTGTCGGCAGGTCTCGCCTGAATGCGATCGTGAGGGCATGCGCCAGGATTGTGGTCACGAGCGCGAGCACATAACGCGAGCCGATAGTCCACAGAGGCCTGAAGCGCTTCTGAGATCCGACCAAGTTCCGTCCCGGTGTAGTGGAGGCGCGTTACCGATCGCGCTTAGAGCGACTAAGCTCTGCTGGTTTCAAGCTAGCACCGGCGCGCGACCCTCGCTATTTCCCTGGCCCGGGGGTGCGCGCTACAGCGGCGGTTCCTCATCCGACGAATGCCATTTGCGGTAGGCCATAACCGTCACGCCCGCGCAGATAAGGAACGCCGGAACGATGAGGATAAACATCGCCTCCAACATACCCGGCATGTAGCGGTTCATTTACCCTCCACCCGCGGGTGTGCTGCTGGCGCTGACAGGGAGCCTCATCGACGTCACGCGAAACGCGTCGGGCCACAGGTGATCGAACATCACCAGCACGAATACCAGAGCCGGAATGAGGCTCCAGAAGAGGATCCGTCGCTCGTATTTCAGATGCATGAAGTACATGAGCGCCACACCAGCCTCGATCAGAGCGAGCGCGAGCAGCGCTATCAGGAGCGCGAGTGGACGCAGGCCCCCATACGTCAACAGGACCTCGACGATTACAATCCCGAGCAGTCCTGCCCACAGGACTGTGTAAAACCTCATTCCCGGACTAGAGCTGGACCCAGCACTCGACATCTTCACCTCTTCTCTTCGGACGTTGGTCAGCGCGCGTTCAACAGATAAACGAGCGGAAATACGAACATCCAAACCAGATCCACGAAATGCCAGTAGAGCCCGGTCGTTTCGATGTAGCTCGCGTCCAATCGGCCGCGTCGATAAAGCAGAGTGACTACTCCGATGGCGATCACACCGCTCACCACGTGCAGGAGGTGCAATCCCGTGATACCGAAAAACGCCGCGCCGAAAAGCGGGGACCCACCGAGGGGGTTATGGCTCGGACTCCACCCCTCGTGGATCATGGAGAACCATTCGCGCAGGTGCAGCGCGGCGAAGCCGGTCCCAAGCAGCATTGTTGCGCTCAACCAGCGAATTGCGCTCGGACGGCCGGCGCTCGCGGCACGGACGCCACCCAGCATCGTGAGGCTGCTCGTGAGCAGCACGAACGTCATCACGATTGCGTTCAGAATCGTGGGAGAGAACGCGAACGGCTTTGTCCAGTCCGGGCTGCCAACGCGTACGTACCCGTAAGCGAAAAGGAGCGCGCCAAATGTGGCACCGTCGGCGATGATGAAAAGCCACATCACCAGTTTTTTGGTCGAAACGCCGTAAGGGCGCTCCTCACCGACCGCGCCGTGCACGTGCTGCATCGTCAGTTCAGCGTGACTCATGCATGTCTCCGTTCGGCTAAATGCGGGTGGCGAGCATCACGAACAAATACAGCCACAGAACCGTCATGAAGTGCCAGTAGAGTGACGCGGCTTTATAGGCGCTCGCCGCGCGTTCTGCGCTCGAGCGGCGGACACGGTAGACGACATAGAGAAGACCCGCGAGCCCACCCAGGAGGTGCAGCCCGTGCATCGCTGTCAGCAGGTAGAAGAAAGAGCTGCTCGGACTCGAGGCCAGTGTGAGACCCTGACCGGCGAGATTGCGCCACGCCATGATCTGACCAGCGAGAAACAAAAACCCGAGGAGGATCGTGACATAAAGCCAGGTGAGATGAGGCGCATCGATGGCCCCGCCGCTAGCTGACTGATCGACCTTCGCGCCGCTGCGCGCGCGCGCCAAGTATAGGGTTGCGCTGCTCGCCACAACGACCAGTGTATTGACAAAAAGGATTGGTGGGAGCGTAAAATGCACCCAATCGGGATTCGCGCCCTGCCGAACGATGAGGGCGCTCGAATAGGCTGCAAACGACATCGTGATTGCCGCGATGCCGACCCAGACTCCGGTTTGGGCAGGCGATGCCGGCGACTCTACAGAGAGGGACGTCACGACGCCGCAGCCACAGGTTCGGGCTCCGGAGAATTCTGCATTATGTAGTCTCCGTCCTTGCCCGCAACCCCATATTCGTTCGGACCGTGATAGACGACCGGATGATGGCCTCCGAAGTTGTCGTGCGGAGGCGGCGAGCTGGTCGTCCACTCGAGCGACGTCGCCTGCCACGGATTAGCCGGCGCGATTTCCCCGCGAAAGCGGCTCCTGAAAAGGTTGTAGAAGAAAATGAGCTGAGCAGCTCCCGTGAATAGCGCAGCGACGGTAATGAACCTGTGCAACGGGATCGAGCCCTTCATGTAGTCAACCGTGAAGGCGGAGTAGCGCCGAACGTTGCCGGCGAGCCCCAGCCAGTGCATCGGCATGAAGATGCAATAGACGCCGATGAACGTCAGGATAAAGTGCCACTTGCCCAGCGTCTCGTTCATCATGCGGCCGAACATTTTTGGAAACCAGAAGTAAACTCCGACAAAGATTCCGAACATCGACGCCACGCCCATCACGAAGTGGAAGTGGCCGACCACGAAATAGGAGTCGGTCAGCTGGAAATCGAACGGCGCCACGCCAAGCATGATGCCGGTGAGGCCGCCGATAAGGAACACNNGGAAGCCGAGGCAGAACAGCGCCGCGGTGTTGAACCGCATTTTGGCGCCGTACACAGTTCCGATCCAGAGGAGCGTTGTGATCGCGGCCGGAATGGTGATGATGAGTGTGGGAACCGAAAACACCGTCGCCGAGAATGGGTTCATTCCGCTCATGAACATGTGATGGCCCCACACCGTGTAGCTCAGAAACGCGATCGCTGCCATGCACACTATGAACACGCGTGGCCCAAGCAACGGCTTTCTCGTCATCGCGGGAAGAACGTGCGAGACGATTNNCGGCTTCTTCGAGAAGGTCGAGATGATGTGGCTGACGATGCCGAAGGCCGGCAGGATCATGATGTACACTTCAGGATGTCCGAAGAACCAGAAGAGGTGCTGCCAGAGAAGCGGCGACCCGCCCGCGTGAGGCTGCAGTCGATCGCTGATGACGAGCCCGGCCGGGATGAAGAAGCTGGTGCCAGCCACGCGGTCGAGCAGTAGCAGAACGCAGGCGGGAAGCAGCACTGAGAACGCAATGAGGCCAATCACCGCAGTGATGAACCAGGCCCAGGTGGAAAACGGCATTCGCGCCAGGGTCATGCCTTTGGTGCGAAGATCGAGGGTAGTCGCGATGAAGTTCAGCGATCCCAGTAGCTGGCCAATGCAGAAAATTCCAATCGAGATGACCCACAGCGTTTGCCCCCATCCCTGCCCGGGACCAGCGTCCTTGCCCACCGCGCTGAGGGGTGCATAAGCGGTCCAGCCCGACAGAGGCGGTCCTTCGGGAACGAAGAAAGCCGAGACCAAAACGACAAACGCAACAAACGTCACCCAGAACGACATCATGTTGAAGCGCGGGAAGGCCATGTCTTCCGCGCCGATCTGAATTGGCAGGATGAAATTTCCGAAGCCGGCAAAGGGCGCCGTCGTGAGCACGAAGAACACCATGATCGTGCCGTGCATCGTCATGAGCGACAGGTAATACTCGGGCGTGATGATTCCGCCCGTTGCCTCCCGGGAGATTGCGCCGAGGAATGGTATATAGCGTGTTGGCCAAGCGAGATGCAGCCGCATCAGCCAGGAGAGGATCATTCCCGTCGTAACCGCGACCAGAGAAAGATCGAGGTACTGCCGCCCGATCACCTTGTGATCAAGGCTGAAGACCTTACGCCAGATGCCCGCGGGCCGGGCGGTGTGGCTACTGTCCGGACTGTTCATTTAACCATTTCTTGAAGTCGTCGGCACTCATCACCTCGAGATAGGCGCGCATGTTGTAGTGCCCCAGTCCGCACAACTGGGTGCACACTATTTCGCTCTTTATAAGTCGGGTGGCGGTAAAATGGATCGGTATCACAAGCCCGGGCACGAAGTCCTGCTGAAGTCGCAGCTCCGGTGCATAGAAGGCGTGACTCACGTCCTTTGCGTGCAGCTCGAGCAGAATTGGCGTGTTCACCGGCACCGCCAGCGTCGCCGCGACGATGTCGTCGCGGGCGGCTGTATCATTGGCCGGATCCAACCCGAAGAAATTTCCGCTCGATTCGTCGATGAGCTCGGGGTGGAGTGCGCCGAATTTGCCGTCGGGCCCCGCATACCGGAAATAGTAGGCGAACTGCTCGGCCTGAACGTCGATCTTGAGCGAGCTGGGATCAGCGGAAGCAACGTAGATGCTCGCCCATATTTTGGAGCCCACGAGCGTGAGTGCCAGGATTTCCGCGCCGACGAGAATGATCGCGCCGACCACCATCGGAGTGGCACCGCCCGGGAAAATCTTGATCTTGCGCTGGTCGTTGTTGTCGGCGAACCGCCACACGAACAAAGCCAGGACCAGCTGGGCGACAACGAAGAGAATGCCGGAAGTAACCATCGTCTCCGACAGCTGATGATCGATGCCCGCTCCCAGCAGGGATACGTCGGGTGGCATCCACCAGTGATGCGA
>PKVB01000165.1:0-32734 GCA_003131365.1 Gemmatimonadota bacterium
AATGGATCTGGGGAGCGGTGTCAATCGTCACGGGCTCGGCGCTGCCGACGGCCAGGCGGCGGAGGGTGCCCTCCTGATTGAAGATGAACACCGAGCCGTCGCGGGTCCAGTTTGGCGCCTGGAAGGATCCTTTGTACTGATTGACGATCGTCGTGTTCCCGGTCGCGACGTCGAGTATCTCGAGGTTGCTGCCCAGGTAATCTCGATACGCGACGAAGTCCGGTTTCGGGGGCGTTGTGATGCGCACGTTGCTGAACGCGCCCCGCTCGACGACGGTGTCGTTGTGCGCGCACACGAACAGGCCGACGTATACGGTATCGGGGAGCGTCACACCGGCGAGCTCCTGCGTGGCGAGCGTATCACCGAATCGCGCGACCGACATGATGTAGACTCCATCGCGACGCTCGAGCTGGATTACCGCGTCAGCGTTCGGCAGGCTGTCGCGCGACTTGGCCTCCTCCGTCATCGCGCCGGCCGTTCGACGGAACTGGAGCGACATGAGTCCATCGCCATGCAACGCCGCGGTCACGTGCGTGCTGTTGCTCTCGAGCGAAGGCCGAATGGTCCAGCCGATCTTCCGATGCGCCTCGACTCCTGCGCCGATGAAGCGCGCCCGCGTGGAGAGAATGAAGTTGCCCGTCATCCGCTTCCACACGAAATGAAAATCGTCGTGGTCGCCCCACATGTTCTGACCCGAGCCCACAACCCGGTACGCCTGGCGCTGCGGGTCGTAGGAGGCAAATCCTGAGCTTCTTACGCGACCGACGTCAGTCTGCGCGTCGAAGATGCCGACCGGGCCTTGGGCGCCAATGACGTTGCTGAACAATGCGAGGCTCAGCGTTGGTGTGAAAAGGCGGCGAAGAGTCATCGTCTCGAGAACTTGACGTGCGTCACGTTTGGCGCGGCCACCGTTCGTACGTGCTCGAGACCGTGCAAATCATCGCCGATGCCGTCGAAAAGCCGCTCACCGCCGCCGAGTAGCGTCGGCACGATGCTGATCTCCATCTCGTCAACGAGGCCGGCCGCCAGATACTGCTGCGCGGCACTGGCTCCCCCGGCGAGCGATACATCCTTGCCGCCGGCCGCTCGGCGCCCCTGTTCGAGCGCCGCCTCGATTCCGTTCGTGACAAACGTGAACGTCGTTCCGCCTTCGAGCTCGAGGGGCGCCCGCTTGTGATGCGTGAGCACGAACACCGGGTGATGGAAGGGCGGGTCAATTCCCCACCAGCCGTTCCACGGTTTCGCGGCATCCCAGGGGCCAGGGTGACCACCGAACATGTTGCGCCCCATCACAGTGGCTCCAATGTTGGCAAGAGACTCCTGGATCACAGCAGTGCTTTCGTTGACCTCACCACCTTCGAGTCCGTGCGGCGCACGGAATGCCGCAAGTCCAAATGCCCATTCGTGCAATCGAGTGCCACCGATCCCGAGCGGGTTTTCCACGCTCTGACTGGGACCGGCAACGAACCCGTCGAGCGACATGGAGATCTTGAAGCGTAGCCTCGACACGTGGGGAATGTGCTTATCAGCGGTGGTGCCCGTTAGGGCGCCGAACCTTAAGGCTGTTGCGCGACCTTCTGCAGTTCTCGCCAGGTGACGAGAATGACATGGTTGTCCTGCAGGGCCTTCTTGAACTCCGGGCTGGTCATCACGTCGTAATCGCGTTGGCGCCACGCGGAGCCGTAGGGCTCGTGGTTGACTGTCACGGCTTGCAGCTCGCTGTCGTCATGCCCGAGATGGACGATGAGCTCGGTGAGACCGGGCTTGAGGTCGGCAATCGACTTCAGGTAGAACGCCTTCCATTGATCGCGGGGCACTTCCGGCCCGGCGATGACCACCGCGTCGAGCAGAACGTCCTTGTCCGTGAGCGGTGGTTGAGGCGCGGTGCGCGGGTCGCCTCTGAGAGCCAGAAACGGGAGATGATATGCGCGAGCCACCTTCACGTATACAGCAATCAGCTCCGGCGTAGTGAAAAGAGAGCCCATATGGCTATCGAGGTGGGTTGGACGAATCCCCAGCGCTAACGCGCGGTCGACCTGGGCGCGGAGCTCTCGCTCGACCTCGACTACCTTCGCCCTGGCCGCGACCAGTTTCTCATCGTTTGGGAAGGTGCCGGCAGAATCGAGCAGGCTCGGAACCTTGTCCGCCGGGGCGACGCTCCCCCAGCGATAGGTTTCCCATTCGCTGGTGAGCGTGAGATGCAGGCCAAGATCCGCGTTTGGATGCGTCCTGGCGTAAGCGGCAACCTCGGTGACCCAGGGCGTCGGCACCTTGATGCTCGCGGACGACACTGCGCCTCTGTCGAGCCCGTCGAAGCTCGCCGCATCGACTGAGTGAGCGGCCCCGAGATCGTCCGCGTGGATAATGAGAAGTTTCGAGTCGGCGGGATGGCCGAGGCGCTCGGCTATGGTTCTGTTCTGGGCAGGAAGTGTTGACACAACGAGAAACGATAGGGTCGATATCCAAAGCAGCGGATGCATGGGAAGCTCGTTAAATCGTGGTCGTTTAAGTCTTAGCTCGCCGCGGTCGAACTCCCTATATTAGTATTAGCGCCTGCCTGTTGCGACTTCTCGTCCAACCAACACAACAATGACCTACTTCGTTCGACCGGCGCTTTGTACGTCCGGACCCCTCGCCGTACCTCACAGGAGAATGGAGATGACGTTGAACCGTGCCTCGCGGTATACCCTCGCGCTCACGCTGCTCGGCCTGCCAGCCACGGCCGCAGCCCAGGCGTTCGGGCTGAATGAGATAGGCTCCTGCGCGATCGCCCGCGCATTCGCCACAACCGCCGCACCCTGCGACGATGCCTCGAGCATCTATTGGAACCCGGGCGCGCTGCCAAAGGCCCCTGGATTCTCGTTCTACGGCGGCGTCGCGATCATCAAGATCAACGGCGACTTCACCCGCGATACGAGCTTCGCCACCTACAAAGCCGACGTCCCCACCTCCTATGTTCCGCACGTCTTCCTCAACTACCGCGGCGCCGGCAAGCTGGCGTATGGGCTCGGCGTCTACGTTCCCTATGGATTGACATCGCAGTGGGCCGATGATTTCCCCGGTCGCTTCGTCGCCAAGAAGGCATCGCTGCAGACGATCTACGTTCAACCCAACATCGCGTATCAGCTGACGGACAACTGGTCAGTAGGCGGCGGCCCGATCTACGGCCACTCGTCGGTCGAGCTGGTCCAGGCGGTTGACCTGTCCGATAAGACCGCGGCCGTGTCCCCCGCCGGGATCCCGATCACCTTCGGCCAGCTTGGCATCCCGGCGCGCACCGAATTCGCCCGCGCAACGCTCAAGGGATCGGCGAGCGCCTGGGGCTTCACACTTGGCTTGCACGGCAAGCTCACCCCGAACTGGGAGATGGGCCTGCGCCTTCTGTCGCAGGTCTCCTTCAAGTACGACAACGCCGACGCCACCTTCGAGCAGCGACCCACCGGGCTAGTGCTCGCGGCGGGCAACCCGTNNCGGTGGACGCTCTGGTCGCCAGTCAGTTCACCGGAACGGGCGCTCTCACTCCGCAAAAGGTCAGCACTCAGATCCGGCACCCGGCCCAGGTCCAGGCAGGGTTCGCCTACACGGGTATCCAGGGCACTACCCTGAGCCTCGACTACGCATACGTCGGCTGGAAGTCCTTCAACCAGCTCCCGGTCACGTTCAAGGGTCTCGCCCCATCCAAGGTGCTCGAGGAGGATTACAACAATACCTCCTCCATCCGATTCGGCATCGAGCGCCGCACGACGAGCGGATTTGCCCTTCGCGGCGGCCTTGCTGCGGCAGCGTCTGCCGCACCCAATGAGACCGTCACCCCGCTTCTTCCGGAAATGGACCGCGGTTACGCCACGCTTGGCGCGGGTATCCCGCTCATGGGACGGTTCAACCTCGACGCGTCGTACGCGCACATCTTCACCTCGGGCCGCCGCGGGCGCATCGACGAGCGAGCGACGGGTAGTACTTCCGCGCAGGCTCTCGCCCTGAACAGCGGCTTCTACTCCTTGAGCGCCAATATCCTGTCGTTCAGCCTCAAAGCTTCCTTCTAACCCACGCCCGGAGATATCAAGATGTTACGACTGACTACTCTCACCCGCGTGGTGGCAACCGGCGCCCTTGTCGCGCTCGCGGCGTGCAGCGACAACACGAAACTCCTCGGCCCTTCGACACCCGTCGGGGGAGACATCTTCAAAAGCTACGTCGCCCTCGGGAACAGCATCACCGCCGGGTTCCAGAGCAACGGGATCATGGATTCCACACAGCGACAAAGCTACGCGCGGCTGCTCGCCATCCAGATGGGGACGCAGTACCACTACGCCGCGCTCGCCGGTCGCGGGTGCACTCCGCCGATCGTCAACGGCCTGACGGGAGCGCTCTTCGCGAATGCTCCGGCGGGGACGTGCGACCTGCGCACTACGAGCTCGGTGACCGACATCCTGAACAACGTCGCCGTGCCGGGCGCCCGCGTGCTGGATCCGACCTCAGCTTCCACAGTCGCCTCGAACGCGCTAACCACGTTCATCCTCGGCGGAAAGACCCAGGTCCAGAAGGCGCTGGACGCGAGTCCGACCTTCGTCTCGATCTGGATCGGAAACAATGACGTGCTCCAGCCGGCGCTGTCGGGCCTCGTCCAGCCGATCGTCAGCACCCAGGCTCAGTTCCAGACCTCCTACGACTTGATGATTCAGCAGTTGTTGGATGGCGAGCCCAACCTGAAAGGGGTTCTGATCGGGGTGGCGATGGTGCAGTATCTGCCGTCGGTGAGCTCTGGCGCGCTGATCTTCTCCAGCCTGGCAGCGCAGGGCGCAATCAACGCCGCCACTGGCAAGACGGTCGTGATCGATGCGAGCTGCAACGGCTCGACATCGCTGGTGAACGTCCCGCAGTTGATCCTGATCATCAGGGCCGGCACACACCCACCAGTGATCGCCTGTGATAAGGGCATCTTCCCAGCACCGGTCGGCGATCTGTTCGTTCTCGATGCCGCCGAGCAGGTCACGCTGACCGCCGCCATCACCGCCTACAACGCCTACATCAATACCAAGGCGGCGGCAATTGGGTTCGCCTACTACGATCCCAACGTCCTGTTCGCGGCCAGCCGGGCGAGCGGCGCGATTCCGCCCTTCCCGAACTTTGCCAGCACGACGGCAACCTACGGAACGCTTATCACGCTGGACGGGGTCCACCCATCCGCCGCGACCCACAAGCTCATCGCCAACGAGCTGATCGGCGTGATCAATGCGAAGTACGCAACGAGCCTCAAGCCGGTACCGTAAGCTCGTCTTCCGGTCCAGCACGAAATGGAAAAAGCAGAGAGGGCAGCGACAAGTGTCGCTGCCCTCTCTGCTTTCCTGTCTCGCCTCGGCTCGCCGCTTATTTAGCAATCGTCCGGTGCACGTTCCATCCAGTCACCACCACCTTAGGCGGGGCGCTGCCAAGGTCGCGCACGCGGTATGTAGCAGTGACAACGCGCGTCTCTCCCGGCAGGAGAGACAGGTAGTTGTCCTCCCAGAGCACCGGCAACGCTTCCTCGCCGCGGCGCCCGGTGACCTGGAGTCGCATGAAGAACGCAATGGACCGGCCGGGGTTTTTCAGCGTCACCCGTGCCCGCCCCGTGCCGCCACTGCTGGTAAAACGGGCAGTCGCATTCACTTCGGCGGCCGGCATGCTCCTGAGCGCGGTGTAATCCGCGTACTTCTTTACCGGCGTCATGTACCAGGTGGATGTGTCGGCAAGCACGTCCGGCTGCGAGGACAACCAATAGAGATTCGTGCTGACGGGATGTCCGCCCGCGTCGATCAGTCGAAGATCCGCGAAATACGCCCCTGAGACACCCGCGGGCTCGGGAAGAACGAAGACGCGCACAGCGCTGTCCCCCGGCACATCGATCACCGTGTCGCGCGCGAATTTCTCCGAACCGTCGATTCCCAGGATTCGGGCCCGTAGTCGCACTCCGCGCAAAGGAGCGCGACTCTGCTGGCTGTTCACAACGGCCACCGATCGATCGTCGTACGAAAACAGCACGTGCACCGGCTCGTTTCCTTTCTTCGCCCCGAAGTATCCGCCAGCCGGTCGCAGGTACCAATCGAAGAGGTGCCAATAGATGGAAGGCCACGCGTTGTTGAACATCCACTGGATCACGCCGGTCGAAACGTACGCGTTGCGGCGGTACGCCTCGAACATCGCACGCTCGTTCTCGTACGTCATGAGCTGCGAAGTGATCGTGTAATCCTCGACGGTAGTAGGCGCGCCGAAGCGCGTCGATAGCGCGACATTGTAGAGATCGAACACGTGCGCGAACACGCCGCTCGCGGCATGATAGACCCACACGCTGTCCAGCGGCAACTTGATGTCCTGCGCCGGAATCATGCGCCGAATGCTCTCGATCGGCGGCACCGCGGCGCCGGGGCTGGTTTCCGTGTTGTACGCCCATGCCCCGCCATTGGTGCTGTCCTGCATCCAGTACGACGGCGGCACCCAGGCATACGGTCCCGTCATCTTTACTCCACTCGCTCCCGAGAACTCGGCTGGCTTTGCACTGGCCGAGGAGACTGTCGGGTTGGGCCAGGCTTCCTGCTGCTCGATGTCGAGATACATCTTTTCGACGTCCGCGGGCGGCGGGTTGTCGCTTCCATTGAGCCAGACGAAAACGCTGGGATGACCGCGCACGCGGCGGATTTGATCGCGCAGTGATGCCGCTGCCACCGCGTACTGCTCCGGCCCCCACTTCTTCCATTCCTCCCACGCGTCGCAGCACACCCATCCCGTCATCACGAGCAGGCCGAGACTGTCGGTACGCTGGAAGAAACGGTCGTTCTCGTAGTTGCCTTCCAGCCGCATTGTGTTGAGATGCATGCCGAGCGCGTAGCGGAGCTGCGCGTCCTGCCGCTCCGGCTGCGGTCGGAAGAACATGTCGGGTGCCCAGCCGCCACCGCGAATCAAAATGCGTCGGCCGTTCACGCGGAAGAGACGTCCACCTTTCGGTGTCGACTCGGACGTGATCTCGCGAATGCCGAACCGGAGATTTTGCCGATCCGACACGCGACCGCCGCTCGCGAACTCGAGAGACAGGTCGTACAGCTCGGGCTTGCCCAGCTCCAAAGGCCACCAGAGGCGCGGGTTTCTGAAGCGCAGTTGTGGGAAACTGTCGGGCGTGAATCGCACGAATGCGCTGTCGTGTGGCGGGAGCGTGACGGACCGGCTGAAAGCGACAGTTCCAATTCGACCGCGCAGCGTACCGTTGATCGGGCTCGAGGTGAGGTTTCTCAGATTGGTCGCGATGGTAAGATCCGCGCTCCGCAATGTCGCTGTGTCGACGTGACTGAGGACTGCCGGACTACGTACGACGACATCGCCGCTGGCGCTCAGGTATGCCGGCTGCCACAGCCCCATGTTCTTGTCGGGCGGCGATGGGTTCCAGTCGACCCAGGTCGTCTGCAAGTCCGGCGGTGTGGGCGCGAAGACTTCAACCGCAAGAGCGTTCGCGGCACCTCCCTTGATTGCGTCCGTGATGTCAAAGTCGAACCGTCGGTAGGTGCCGACAACCGCGCTCGAGTCCGCGAGACGGCGGCCGTTCAGCCAGATATTCGCGCGGTAGTTGATGCCATCGAAGTGGAGCGTGATCCGCCTGCCGCGCATTGACGCGGGCACGCGGAACGTAGTGCGATACCACCAGGGGACGGCGTAAGGACTCTGCGGATCCATCGCCGTGTGCGTGAAGTTCGCGCCAATCGGGATAGTCGTCCCGGGAAGCTCACGGAGGTTCATCCCGAAGAACGGATCACGATAGACGCTGTCATCGACCAGCGACCCCACCACCGTCGACGGCACGGTCGCCCGGTACCACCCCGCCGGACGATACGCGCTTGTCGAAATTGTTGCTCCATCGGTCCCTGCTTTTGCCGACGACTGAATGAGCCAGCCATTGTGCAGCGTCAGCTGCTCTTGCGCCGCCGCCGAGCCGGCGACTGCGATAAAAAGAGATAGAGCACACCGCGAGATCAATTTCACGAGTCGCCTCCGCGATACCGCATCGTCAACGTTTTGGTGCGAGGCATTCTGCCTACCGGCCGGCGTTTGACTTCGCACGCATTCTGTTCTCGAAAAACACAAGCGGATTTTTCCCGGCTTGCAACGTGTCTCCGGTAAACCTCCGCTGAAGCCTGACGACGTTCCCAATATCCATGGCGCCAATGACGACATCCGGCCAACCGTCTTTGTTCAGATCACCCATTGCCATCAGGTTCCACTGATTGCTGGAGGCGATGGAAAATGCATATGGTCGAAATTTGTACTGACCGATGTTTTCAAAAAACATGATGCCCCGCTCGGGGTGTCTTTCAAAATCGGCAAAATTGCCGGTTGCCAGAATATCGAGATCGCCGTCCCTGTCGAAATCAGCGACCACTGCCCGGGCTGCTCCGCNNGGAAAAAAGTAGCGTTCGTGGAAGTTATTCTTCCCATCATTTTCCAGGATCCTGATCCCGTGATAGGGCTTGAGAACACGGGAATAGTCAAAATTGTCGCCGTTCACATATAGAATATCCAGATTTCCGTCGCCGTTGAAATCATGCATGGAGAAGTACATCGAACCATACACCGGCGGAAAGCGCGCCAGTATGCGCTGCCGTCCGGAGAAATTCCCCTTTCCATCATTTTCGAACAAGACGATTCGCTCATCACCCTGAGCGAACAGAGCCACGATATCCGGAGCTCCATCCCCGGTCATATCACGTATCTCGAAATGGATTGCGCCAGGGCTGGGGTCGAGCACCTGCCGCTGATACCGCGAGCCATCGTACTTATAGAGAGCGAGCCGCCCACGGTTGTTGCCGAACTCGCAGATGAGAAATTCGTTCACGCCGTCCTTGTCGAAGTCGAATTGCTGGACGAATACCGGCCTGAACAGCGAGTCGATCACGACTCTTGGGGATCGAAGTGAATCAGCGCCGGCAAACTCGTATTTCACCAGCGTGCCCTTGGGTTGGTCATTGGGGTCGAGGATACCGGATTCCAGCACCAGGACACTATCTCCGTCGACAATCAGGTCTGTTGGAGGGCTGCCCAATGTGAGCGACGACATCAGACGGCGGTTCCAGTCAAAGATCCGAAGCCTGTTGCTTCCGGCCTCCCCGACGAATAGTCGTTGATGCACCGAGTCGATCTTCAGGAGCGTTATGATCGCGCTGCTTTGCATCCGCGGAACGAACGGCCCGGTCTTGAAAAAATCCGGATCAACCGTGACTGGTGCGGGCAGGGACTGAGGCGGCAACGTGTCAGGAGCCAACTCGCGATAATACGCGACGATCTTCTCCCAGTCTTTGTCTGAAACCGCGTTGGGGAGGACCACCATAAGCGGATTCCTCGACATTTCGTCGAACAGTGACTTTCCATGCACGCCGACTCGTGGGGCCATCTGCGGTAGTACGCCCGTTAGCCATGTCTTTTTGTCCAACAGCGCCGGTTCGGGAAACTCGTGGCAGGCGGCACAATAGGTACGGGCTAGTTTCTCTCCTTCGGACTTGCGCGGTCCATTGCAACCTGCCAGAGAAAGCCAAGCGAGAGCCAGAACACCTCTAAGAGAACGGGTCATGCGGTAGGGGTGTCCGGCATCACGCTGCGGACGCGATCTCCTCGAGCGAAAACGGCCAACGTTTGGTGTTCCACGACCAGAGCAGGAAGGCGAGACACCCCAGGGCCAGTACGCCCACGCCGAACAAGATCACCATGAGCTGCGTGGTGGCGAAGACGAAGATCCACCCGAGCACCGCAACCAGCGCCGGCACCGGATATAGCCACATGCGGTAGGGGCGCGGCATGTCCGGCGACCGCCGGCGGAGCAGTATCAAACCGAAGGCCTGTCCCATGAACTGCACGAGGATGCGCGTAACGATCAGCGCGTCGATGACCGTGCCCAGCGAGAAGAAGCCTGCGATGATCGAGATCGTCCCCAGCACCAGGAGCGAGACGTAAGGAAAGTCCTTCGTCGGGTGCAGCCGGCCGAACACGCGGAAGAAGTAGCCGCTCTCCGCCGCGGCAAAGGGGATGCGCGAGTAACCCAGAAGCAGCGCGAACACCGACCCGAACGCGGTCCAGAGCACCAGCAGCGTGAAGATCGTCGCCACGGCCGTGCCGTAGATCTTCTGCATGAAGATCGAAACAATGAAGTTCGACTCCGGGTGCGCGTCGGCCGGCACGAACTCACGCCACGGCACCACGCCGATGATCGAAAGATTGATCCCGAAGTAGATGACAGCCACGGCGGCGGTGCTGATCAGGATCGACCGCGGGATGACTCGCCCCGGGTCGCGCACCTCGTCGCCGATGTAGCAGACGTCGTAGTAGCCGAGGTAGTCGTAGATCCCGATGCGCGAGGCCGCGCCCAGGCCGAGGAAGAAGCCCAACGAGAAGTTGAACGCGCCCGGCGGAAAGTCGAAGGCGATGTGCGGATCGAAGTGAGTGGCGCCCGTGACGATCACCGCCAGCACCGTGACCAGCGTGCCAATCCAGAGCGAGATCGTGATTTTGACGATCGATTGGATGCGCCGATAGAGCAGCGCGATGTTGACCAGCCCCACGACCGTGACAAGCGCGATCACCCCAGGCCGCGTCAGGCCCGTCCAGATGAAGCTGGCGTATTGTGCGAAGCCGATGTACCCGGAGGCGATCTCCAGCGGACCGCTGAGCACGAACTGCCAGACGAACAGGAACGCCATCAGCCGCCCGAAGCGCTCACGCCCGAACGCCTCGCGCAGGTAGTGGAACGATCCGCCCGATCCCGGCATCGCCGCGCCCAGCTCGCTCCACACCATCCCATCGCAGATCACGATGACGAGCGCAACGATCCATCCCAGCATCGCCTGCGGGCCGCCCAGCGCGGTCATGAGCAGCGGGATCGTGATGAACGGCCCCACGCCGATCATGTTGGTCATGTTCAGCGCCGTCGCGGGCAGGAGGCTGAAGCGACGGACGAGATGGGGGTTCTCGGGCGTGGTGTTGCCCGGCGGAGTCGTCGGCGCGCTCATGTCGCGATCTGTCGAATCAGTCTGTGAAGTCGCATGCCGTCGGCTAAGAAGACAACGGCATATGCGCCTTCAGCAAAGTGCTTGTCAACTGCGGACATGCGTCAGGCCACACCGCGCATCAGTCTCGAATGCGGCGTTGCCGCGCGTTCTACATCGTCGATCATGCCGGCGTTGGTGGCGCGACGAACCGCCTCGACCGGCGCTCGTAAGAATGCGCCAACGCGAGTAACCGCGCATCACTTCCGGGAAGTCCGACGAACGAAATGTTGCCCGCCGGCATGCCGTCGGGTCCCATGCCTGTCGGCACGGAAACTTCCGGCAGCCCGAGCCAGTTTCCATAGCCAAGCGTGGTGCGGATATCCGGCCAGGGGTCGACGGCGCGGGGTGCGGGGAAGGGCATTGTCGGGTAGATCATCGCATCCAGGCGCTGCGAGCGAAACGTGTACGCGAGGCGCGCGGTCACCGCCGCACGCGAGCGCGCGAACGATACACTGGCCGGATCGCTCTCGTATGGCTGCGTGATGAGCGTCGACATTTCTTCCCACTCCTTCGGCAGGACGTCGTAGAACGCTTGAAATGCGGCGAGGCCGCGCTCGACATCTTTACGAGCATCATCACCGGCGTGCGTGCCGAAGTATCTGAAGAGCGCGTTCGCCGTTGCCGCCGGCGAATTGTGATTGATTGCGACGTCGCCCCGCGCCTTGGCGGCCTCGGCGAAGAGATCTCGCACGTTGGCGCGCGTGACAGTCGGGGCACTCGGCTCTACGATTGCTCCCGCGGACGTCAGGTCTGCAACAGCGCGATCGAACACCGACAGTGATTCGGCGGTCATCTGTGCGCGTGGCAGGTGCGCTTCGACGAGACCGAGTCGGGCGTTGCGGAGAGCGTCGTCACGGAGGTCGGCAAGTGCGCCTCGCCGCCTCGGCGTGACGAGCGCCAGGCCGTCCGACGAATCGGGTCCCGCGATCGCATCGAGTAGCAGTGCGGCATCGGCGACGTTGCGCGCGAGCGGACCGTGCGTGTCGAGATAGGGCCAGGTAGGAATCACTCCTGTGCGGGGCACGAGTCCGAACGTCGGCTTCATCCCCACCACGCCACAGAATTGCGCCGGAATACGGTTGGAGCCCCCGTCGTCGGTGCCCACCGCAGCAAACGCGATTCCGCATGCAACCGACACCGCGGAGCCGGCGCTCGAGCCGCCCGGTGTCTTCACGCCCGTGGGGTCGTACGGATTACGCACCTGGCCAGTGAGGGAGCTAGTGCCGTTGCCATGGTACGCAAAGTCATCGGCGGCGGTCTTGCCGAGCACGATCGCGCCCGCCGCGCGCATGCGCGCGACTTCGAGCGCGTCACGGTGAACGGCCTCGGGAAACAGCCGCGCCCACTCGGCACTCGATGCGGTCGTCGGAAGTCCGTTCATGTCGTAGATCGCCTTTGCGAAAACGGGAACGCCGTCGAGCGGTCCACGGAGCGTACCACGCTGTGCTCGTGCGTCGGAGTCCCGAGCATCGTCCATCGCGGTCTCGGACAACAGGTCGATCGCGTGCAGCGTTCCATTCCACGCGTTGCACCGGCCGAGCGCTTCCTTCGCTACCTGAACGGCGCTCCAATCACGACGCGCGCGTCCGGCTTGATACTCGATGATCGTGCCGGCGAGAGGATCCGCGAGGCGCTCTGGCCATCGAATGAACGGAATGGCGAACAGCGCGCTCAGTTCACGGAGAGCTTCGCGTCGAGTAAGGGACATGATTGACCTGCGAATGGTTTAGCGCGGCCAGCCGGTCATCTCCGCGCTGCCGGCGCGCTCTTCGATCCTTCGATGGCGTAGCCGTTCCACAGCCATTCGAGCGCCTCCGGGAGGGTTTGCTGCCTCACGTTACGATCGACATGCCCGGCATTGCGGGCAAACACAAACTGGTAATGGTACCCTTTGGCGCCGAGAACTTTCGCCATGCTCTCGCTGGCAACGACCCAGTCGTGCATGTCGTCGCGCATCACATTCGGATTCAGGAAATCTCTGTCTCCGACTTCCATCCAGACTCGAATCGGCTTGACCGGACTATTCGGGATGAGGCGTTCGTGAAATTCCCACGCGCCGTGCGGAGTCTCTGCGCTATGCGGCCACTGCTGGTTCACCGCCGTGATCGAATATGCCAGTACCCGGTGATAGAGCTCAGGGTGATACCACGCCATGATGAATGCCGCCGAGCCGCCGGAGCTGCCGCCCATCGTCGCACGGCCTTCAGGATCCCTGGTCAGCTTCACGTTGTACTGCCGTTCGACCAGCGGCAGCACTTCTGTTTCAACGAATTCCGCATAGCGTCCCGACATCGTATCGTATTCCAGCCCTCGCTCGCTCCCTTGCGCATCCCCGCTGCCGTTGCCGATCGAGATTGCAATCATCGCTGGCACCCGCTTCTCGGCGATGAGATTGTCCAGCGCCGTGAACAACGACTGGTCCGGTCCATCCGCCCCGACGATGAACGGCGCAATCGTACCGGGGACGTATTGCGCGGGAACGTAGACGGCGACCGTGCGCGCGTAAGGAGCAGAGTGGCTGGTCGTCACCACCAACGTGGCGGGATCGGTTGAACTGACGGTGCCGAATGTTCCGGAATCGCGGGCGATGCCCGGAAAGATCCTGCTGTCCGCTGAGCTCATCGTGAAGGTGTGAACCGCTCCCCGCGGCACACCTTCGTGCACGACCATTTCAAATGCAGGCGGGTGGGTCGGCCCGATGACGAAATTTCCGTCCGCGTCTAGCGGCGGAACGCTGCCGTCCGGCAGCTCCTTCGCGGTGACGAATCCCGGAGTGTTTGGATCGCGGGTTGGAGGTGTCGGACGATTTGTGGAAGTGGGAGCCGTCACCTGCGGCACTTTCTCGGGCGCCTGCCCCGTCATTGAATTGACGGCCGCCAACACGCCGATCAACAGGCCGACGCGCGATCGTGTTGTTCCCATGTTCACGTCCTCGTTGCGTCGGTGCTCGAAAAGCTGACCGCCTCTATTCCACCGGTGATGTGTCGTTCATTTCTCACCATTCCTTTGATACACAGCTTTTTCCAGAGCGTCAATTCTTTTCTTGAATGAGACGTTGATAGCCAGCGAGCAGGGAAAAGGCGAATCCCAGTCTTCGCGATTCCATAACGGCCTCCGATAGTTCCGCCTTTCAGTTTGCGTCCCGACGTGGACGGACACGCCCAGCTACCTTATTTGGTTGATGGAGGGCGCCGCTGTCGCGGTGGCTCGATTATCATCGCGTCCGCGGCGGTGGCTCCGGATCGCACTTCGGTGTAGCGGATCTGGCCTCCGAGAAGGGCTGTGTACGCCATGGCCCCGCCGACGAACGCAGTTGCCAACACCGCCACCAGCGCCGCACTCGCTGGTACCGGCCGCCGCCGCCAACGCACCAACGCGACCAAAGCGAGTACGCCAAGAACGCCCCCGAGGATGTACGCCTTGTCGCCCATGTGAGAATGGGCGTCTATCAGCTCGCGTCGAACTCCCGGGAGTCCCTTCACCGCTTCCTCCGCCGCATCGCCGCTCAAGTCGGCTGCTGCACCAGCGATGGCGGTTCCGATGAGAACCACGAACGCTGTTCGCCTGAGAACGTCGGCGGATGTGAAGTACGATGCGATGAGCAGCGCGAACGCGAACAGCGATCCGAAGATCGGTGCGTGGTTGACCAGCAGATGGAGATGTGCGCCAGTAAACATGGTATGAGTTGTTGGATTTGCCACGACCTTCGCAAATTGGAAGCCGCGACGTCTTGAACAACGCTCTGAGCGCCGGCTCAGATCTGCGAGTAGGGCGTCGGCTGAAGGATGATGTCCGAGATGGCCGAGACGTTGTCGCGATACTGAGGGTCGGCGGAGAGAGTCTTCCAGTCGGGGTCCTGGCCGAACCTGGCCCACGCCGCGTCGCGTGCGGCCATGTCGGAGAAGGTGAGCATATAGGTCAGGCTTGGCATCTTCTCGCCGACAACAGTCTCGCCGAAGAAGACTGGTGTGAGGCCCGCCCTGCGAAAGATCGGCACCTCGCCGGCGTTGAACATCTTGAGCTTGTTGAGCGCCGCGCGATCGCTGTGACTCTCGTACGTCCGGAGCTCGAAGATGCGAGGCGTCGCCGTACCAGCGGCAGCCGAGGGTTCCAGCGTTGGCATCGCGTCGAAGGCGCGCAACAGCGTGCTCTCGACGCGCACGAAGGCCGGGTCGGACATCGGCGTGTCAAGAATCGCGGCCCCGGCGCGCGCGTACACTGCGTCGCTTGCGAGGCGGTCGCGCAGCGATACCACGCTATCGAGCGTCTGGTGCGCAAGGACGAGAAGCAGCGACGGCGCGTTTTCGCCGTATACGACGGTAAACGCTCCGACGCGACCAACTCCAGCTCGATTCATCGCGGGGATTGCTACGTCTCCGACGAAGGTGGTGAATGCACGCTGCTTCGTACCGGGGAGCAGGTGGTAGCGCCGCAGCTCAACGTACTGGCGCGACGCGGATTGGCCGAGTGTTTTCAGGTGGGGCAGCGGTGACACGGCGGCAACGGCGGTTGCTGCGAGAAATTCTCGTCGGTCCACAAGTACCTCCTCGAGGGTCGTCAATATTGGAGAGCGGCCTTCTGCTTTGCGAGCTCCGTCCGGAACGCCTCTTCCCTGTCTGCTATGTATCTCTTGTAGCCCGCCGGATCGATGAAAGGAGTTATGGCCCCTTCTTTCAGCCTCGCGTATTTGGTCTGCAGATCGAAGTAGTCACCGTGCGCACCAAGAAAAATGTCGACTGGCAGAGACTTGAGGACTTTGAAAGTGCGTTTATAGTCGGAGGCGATGTCCGGATATGACGAGTTCATCACGAGCTTGTAGCCCTCATTTACGTTGGGGCTGCCGACGATGACGACGTCGTAGGTTTTTCCCGCCGCCTCCACCTTCATCGTCCATGTCGTGCATCCTTTCGTATGTCCTGGAGTCAGACGCGCGACGAGCGTCACGCCGCCTAATTTCACTTCGTCGCCGTCGTGCAGCACCCGATCGACATTTGTGGGAGGATAGAGCGATGCCGGTTGGTTGCCGTACTGAAAGTCGGTCTTACCGCCCGACTCGACAACCGACACGTCGGCATCCATGACCATATACGTCGCGCCCGTAAGCCCCTTGATCGCAGCGCTGCCCCCATCGTGGTCCCAGTGCGCATGACTGATGAGGAGAATCCTGATGTCACTGAACTTGAATCCGAGTTTCTCGACGCTTGCCCGAATGAGGGGAACGCTCGCCTCGAGATCGCTGTTGATGAGGATGTGCCCCTGCGGAGTGGTGATGAGGTAACTCGCGAGGCCTTTGCTTCCGACGTAATAAAGATTCCCGGCGATGCGGAATGGCGGAAATGGCTCAGTCCAATCAGGACTGTTCTGCGCGCGCAACGTACCCGACATTGCGAAGATCGCCGCGAACGCAACCGCGAGCATGACCCACACCTTGCGCCATTCGTCCCGCATATTCAGAATCGTCACCATGTCTGCCCTCAAAGCATTGAGCATTGCAGCGCTCATCTATTTCTGTTCAGCCCTTAGCGCCAATAGCAGCAAGCCAGAATTTAAGGTCATAGCGTTCTTTACCGCCAAGGAGGATCAGGCCCATATCAGCTTCGTACATGAAGCCGAGCAATGGTTTCCTGAAATAGCGGCGAAATACAATTTCAGCTTTGACACCACATCCAATTGGAAGAATCTGAATTCAGATTTTCTTTCCAATTACCAGATAGTGGTGTTTCTGGATACGCGTCCTGAAGACCCTGCACAACGAGCCGCGTTTCAGGCGTACATGGAGCACGGCGGAGCCTGGATGGGATTTCACTTTGCCGGTTTTGCTCTGACGCCTTCAGCGTATCCGGCAAACTGGAACTGGTATCACAACACATTCCTCGGCGCAGGATCATACGTCAGTAACACCTGGAGACCCGTGTCGGCCATCCTGCGTGTCGAAGACCGCAAGCATCCCGCGACTCACAATCTCCCCGAGACCTTCAAGTCCTCGCCCAGTGAATGGTACCGATGGCAGAAAGATCTGAGACAGAATCCTGACATAGACATTCTGCTTTCCATAGACTCAACCAGCTTTCCGCTGGGCACTGGTCCAAAGCTCCAGGAGATCTGGCACAGCGGGTACTATCCCGTGGTCTGGACGAACAAGAAATACAAGATGATCTACCTGAACATGGGTCACAACGACATCGACTACGAGCACAAGTACGACACAACCAACAAGACACTGTCACACACACTGAATAACGCAGTTCAGGATCAGCTGATCATCGACGGCTTATTGTGGTTGGGGGACAGGGAGAAGAAGGCCCCGGGTGCGGTCAAGTAACGAGCGTCGCTGATCGCTCGACTGCTTCAGGGTGTTAGGGCTGCTCCTAGGATCGCTCACCCAGCGCACTCTCCAACGCGTTCCACGCAAGCAGCGCGCACTTCACGCGCGCGGGGAATCTCGATACACCCGAGAGCGCACGGAGCTGGCCGAGTTGCGGATCGTCGGCGGCCGAGGCATTGCCAAGCATTAGCTCACGGAATTGCTTCCTGATCGCGTCGATCTCCTCCGTGGTCTTTCCCTTCACGAGCTGGGTCATCATCGACGCCGACGCCTGAGAGATCGAACAACCGCGTCCCGAAAACCTGAGATCGCACACGCAATCGCCGTCGAACGCCACCTGAAGGCCGATCTCGTCGCCACAGAGTGGGTTTTTCATTTCCACGCTGGCGTCCGCTTTCTCGAGCGTCCCCTTGTTGCGCGGTCTCCGGTAGTGATCGAGAATCATCTCCTGGTACAGCGCGCCAATCTCGGCCGCGCTCCTAGGCTGAGGCATCTCGCCCCCCGGTCCGGCGCGTTCGGCTAAACTGGCGCATATCCGAAGATCTCCCTCGCCTTGAGTATCCCAGCGACAAGCGCTTCGATGTCGCTCTCATCGTTGTACACGTAGAACGACGCCCGCGCGGTTGCAGGCACGTCGAGCCGCCGCATAAGTGGCTGCGCACAGTGATGACCGGCGCGAATGCAAACCCCCTCACCGTCCAGAATCGTAGCCAGATCGTGAGGATGCACATCGCCGAGCGTGAAGCTCAGCACGCCGCTTCGCTCGCTGGCGGGAGGTCCATAGATGTGCAGGCCTTCGATCGCGGCGAGCCGCTGCTGCGCCTCTGACATCAGTGCCCGCTCGTGGGCGCGCACGCGGTCCATGCCAATGCCGTCGAGATATTCGACCGCCGCGGCCAGACCGACAGCGTTGGCCGCATTGGGAGTTCCCGCCTCGAACTTGTGCGGCAGCACGTTCCAGGTGGTGCGATCGTCGTGCACGAACTCGATCATGTCGCCCCCCGTCTGGTAGGGCGGCATTTCTTCCAGCATCTCTCGCTTCCCGATCAATCCACCGATGCCCATCGGCCCCAGCATCTTGTGCCCGCTGAAGGCGTAGAAATCGACGCCCAGCGAATCGAACGAGACAGGAAAGTGCGGAGCGCTCTGCGCGCCGTCGCAGACGAGAATCGCATCGGTCTTTTCGCGCACCAACCGCGCGATCTCCGCGATTGGATTGATAGTCCCCAGAGCGTTGGATACGTGACTGAACGCGACGATTTTCGTGCGCTTGTTTAGCAGGCCGCTCAGGAACTCTAGATCGATCTTTCCGTCGGGAGTGAGCTCGCACACCCTGAACTTCGCGCCCCTCCTCATCGCGAGCACCTGCCACGGGACGAAGTTGGCGTGATGATCCATGGCCGTGACCACGATCTCGTCGCCGCTCGAGACGTTCGCCATTCCCCACGAGCCGGCGACGAGATTCAATCCTTCCGTCGTGCCGCGTGTGAAGATGAGGCAATCGGAATCCGCGACGCCCAGAAATTGAGCAATCCTGATGCGCGACTGGTGATAGCACTCGGTCGCCCGCACTGAAAGCGAGTACGCCCCGCGATGAGGATTCGCATTCGCCGTCTCATAGAAATCGCGCAATGCATCGAGAACCACTCTCGGCTTCTGCGACGTCGCCGCCGAGTCGAGGTAGTGGAGACCCGGATTGTTCGCCAGCAGCGGAAAATCCGGGCGAACCTTCAGATCCGCGGCAAACTCTGAATCGCGGCGAACCTTCGAATCCGCGGGAAACTCTGAATTGCGGCGTAGCTTCATGGGACGCGAACCGTCGATGCTTCGTACTTCCCGTCGATCCGTTCGCAGCGCGGGCCAACCAGGATCGTGTCGCCCTCGAGCCGCACCTGAAACACCGGCAACGGAGCCGCGGCCGGGACCTGCTTCACTTCGCCCGACCTGCAATCGTATCGCGCGCCGTGCCACGCGCACTGGAGCGTCCCATCCTCGAGCAGATCGCCCAGCGACATCGAAAAGTGCTGGTGGGTGCAGATATCGCTCAGCGCTGAGATCTCGCCCTTGTACCGGACCAGACAAACCGCATCACCACTTGGGCGCACCCGTTGCAGAATCGTCCCCTCGGTCAGATCAGCCACGGAGGCGACCGGCTCGAACTCGGCGCCTCCGGCCGGCGAATCGAAAACGGGGCGGGGTGCGCTCGTCATTCGAGGGTTCTCGGTACGGTCATTTGAGGCCAGTCCCCACGGTCATGCGGCTCCTCTAACATATGAATTCGGGCGGGCTCTGTACATTTTCCAGCGGCGTAAGTGCTGACGAGACAATGGGATAGAAAGAGCGTCGTTCGCTTGACTATCCCGACAGAATTGCTTTAGATTGAATCTACGCCGGGAAGTATAGAAACGCCAAGGAGTTGGAATGAGCTCGGGAATTGAGGCGCTGGTCAACCGCGAATACGCTTACGGGTTCGTCACGGATGTCGAGACGGATACCGTCCCGCCTGGCCTCAACGAAGACATCATTCGCACGATTTCGGCGAAAAAGAACGAGCCTGAGTTCATGCTCGAATGGCGCCTTAAAGCGTACCGACGCTGGCTCACCATGAAGGAGCCGCACTGGGGCAACGTCCGCTACCCCGCCATCGATTACAACTCGCTGGTCTATTACTCGGCCCCGAAGAGCGTCAAGCCGCTTCAGAGCCTCGACGAAGTCGACCCCGAGCTCCTTCGCACCTACGAGAAGCTCGGCATCTCTCTCAATGAGCAGAAGATGCTGTCCGGCGTCGCCGTCGATGCGATCTTCGACAGCGTCTCCGTCGGCACGACGATGCGCACCGAGCTCTCCAAGCACGGAATCATCTTCTGCTCCTTCGGCGAGGCAGTTCAAAATCATCCGGAGCTCGTCGAGAAATACCTCGGCACAGTCGTGCCGCATAGCGACAATTTCTTTGCGGCACTGAACGCCGCCGTCTTCAGTGACGGATCATTCGCTTACGTACCCAAGGGCGTGAAGTGCCCGATGGAGCTCTCGACCTATTTCCGGATCAACAGCAAGAATACCGGCCAGTTCGAGCGCACGTTGATCATCGCCGACGAAGGCGCATCGGTGAGCTACCTCGAGGGATGCACAGCACCCAAGCGCGACGAGAACCAGCTCCACGCCGCCGTCGTCGAGCTGATCGCGCTCGACAATGCCACCGTGAAGTACTCGACGGTGCAGAACTGGTACGCCGGCGATGCGCAGGGAAAGGGTGGCATCTACAACTTCGTCACCAAGCGCGGGAAAGCCGCAGGTGTCAATTCGAAAATTTCATGGACTCAGGTAGAGACCGGCTCCGCGATCACGTGGAAGTACCCGAGCGTGATTCTCCAGGGCGACAATTCAGTGGGAGAGTTCTACTCCGTCGCCGTCGTCAACAGAAAGCAGCAGGCCGACACCGGCACCAAGATGATCCACATCGGCAAGAACACGAAGTCGACGATCGTCTCGAAGGGAATCTCGGCCGGCGAAGGCAACAACAGCTACCGCGGGCTGGTTCGCGTCCTTCCCAAGGCGGAAAACGCGCGCAACTACACGCAGTGCGATTCGATGCTCATCGGGAACAAGTGCGGCGCGCACACGTTCCCGTACATCGAAGTGCAGAACAACACAGCCACTCTCGAGCACGAGGCCTCGACGTCGAAGATCGGCGAGGACCAGATCTTCTACTGCAAGCAGCGAGGGGTGAGCGCCGAGCACGCGGTGTCGATGATCGTGAGCGGCTTCTGCAGGGAAGTGTTCAAGGAGCTGCCGATGGAGTTCGCGGTAGAAGCGCAACAGCTCCTCGGCATCACGCTGGAAGGCAGCGTCGGTTGAGAATCAGGCGCTCCAGCTGATTAGCCATGGCACTATGGAATCCCGTCGACAGAATCCGCGCCGGCTGGGCCTGGCTCCGCTCCGGTCCCAGGACGCCGGGATATCCGTTCACGGCAAACTGGACACTGTTCAGTCAGGCAGTGTACGCAATACAAACAACATTCAATCACTGGTTTCGTGCTCGAGATAAATGATCTGCACGCCGGCATCGGCGATCGGGAAATACTTCGTGGAATTACTCTCAGAGTTAAGGCCGGGGAGATACACGCCGTCATGGGGCCGAACGGCTCGGGCAAATCGACGCTAGCGCAGGTGCTGGCAGGGAATCCTTCGTACGAAGTCACCAGGGGAACGGTCAGCTACAACGGACAGAATCTCCTCGAGATGGCTCCGGAAGTCAGGGCGCAAAATGGAGTCTTCCTCGCGTTCCAGTATCCCGTGGAAATCCCTGGCGTCTCAAACGCCTACTTCCTGCGCTCCGCGTACAACGAGATCCGCAAGGCGAACGGCCAGGAAGAGGTCGATCCCCTGGAGTTTCTCGATCTCGTGGAGGAGAAGCTCAAGCTCGTCGACATGGATGAGTCACTGCTCTCACGCTCCGTGAATCATGGATTCTCAGGCGGCGAAAAAAAGCGCAACGAGATTTTCCAGATGGCGGTGTTGTCGCCGCGCCTCGCGATTCTGGACGAGACCGACTCGGGCCTCGACATCGACGCGCTGCGCATTGTCGCCGAGGGCGTCAATAAGCTTCGCTCTCCGGAGAACGCCACAATCGTCGTCACCCACTATCAGCGTTTGCTGAACTACATCGTCCCGGACTACGTGCACGTGCTCGCCAACGGGCGGATCGTCAAGTCGGGTGGGAAGGAGCTGGCGCTCGAGCTCGAGGAAAAGGGATACGACTGGTTGCAGGAGGCGGGTGCGGGAGCAGTTGCTTGAGCGAGGTCGCGACGATGAACAGCGCTCGTGAAAATCCAGCGGCCGCAATGGCTGGCGCCGCGGGGAAGAGTGGCGCGAGCTCCGTGACCACCCGTGCGCCCGGCTCGATCGAGGTGTATCGGGAGGATTTCGAGCGCAAGATGGCCGGTCCGGATTGGCTCCAGGCCCTGCGGAAGCAGGGAATGGCGCGATTCCAAACGCTCGGATTTCCCACGACGAAAAACGAAGACTGGCACTTCACGAGCGTCGCGCCGATCGCGGAACGCACTTTTCGCCTCGCGCCACTCGGAGTTGGCGGCGTCAAGCGAGCGGATCTCGCGCGCTTCGATTTCGGCGAGAACGGCTGGCACACCCTGGTCTTCATGAATGGCGCGTTCTCGGAGGATCTCTCGTCTAGCGCTGGACTTGGCAACGGCGTCCTGGTGAGCAGTCTCGCGCAGGCGATAAAATCCGGAATTCCCAGCATTGAGCGCCACCTCGGCAAGATCGCGGCGTTCGAGCAGCACACCTTCACCGCGCTCAACACGGCGTTCATCAGCGATGGCACGTACATCGAGCTCGCCGCGGACACAGTCGTCGAGCAGCCGATCCATCTCGTGTTCGTCTCGGAGGGAGAGGGCGTCTCGCATCCGCGGAATCTCATCGTCGCGGGGCGTCACTCGCGCGCGACCGTGATCGAGAGCTACGTCTCGCTGCGGGACAGCGGCTACTTCACCAACGCCGTGACCGAGATCTCCCTGGGTGAAGGCGCGCACCTCGATCACTACAAGCTCCAGCGCGAGAGCGAGAAAGCGTTCCACGTCGGCACGGTCCAGATTCGAGAAGCGCGCGACAGTCAGCTTCATTCCTTCTCGCTGGCGGTGGGTGGCTCGCTCGCTCGGACTAACATCTACACGTCGCTCGACGGAGATGCGGCGACCTGTACGCTCAACGGGCTCTATCTCACCGACGGGACACAGCACGTCGACAACCAGACCAGCATCGAGCACATCGCTCCCAACTGCCCGAGCCACGAGCTGTACAAGGGAGTGCTCGACGGCCGCTCGCACGGTGTGTTCAACGGAAAAGTCTACGTTCACCCCGAGGCGCAGAAGACCGACGGCAAGCAGANNATGTGAAGTGCACCCACGGCGCGACGGTGGGGAGGCTGGACGACGTGGCGATGTTCTACCTCAACAGCCGCGGGATCGGGCCGGAGACGGCGCGGATGCTTCTCACCTACGCGTTCGCGGCGGACGTTCTCGAAACGATCCCGCTCGTACCGCTCAGGGAGCAGCTCGAGAAGATGGTGCTCGCCCGGTTCGCGGACGAAGTCTGAATCGAACTGTCCCACGGCTTTCGCGCGCAGCGAAAAGCGACCAGCGGGAAGCGGGTAGCAGCGTAGTTCTCGGTTTTAGTGAGCGGTGAAGCGAGCAGCAGGTTACCGGCCGAGCAGGTAGAGAATGACGATGATCACCGCGATGGCCCCAATGATGACATTGGTCGGCACTCTCCGCGGCGAATCGGGATCGAGATCGCCTGCCAGGATCGGGTGCTTGATGGTGTTGCGGCGGGTGTTGATGTCCTTCTCGCGCTTGCTCGCTCCGGCCGGCTCGATCACCGCGACACCCAGGGGGAGCCGCTTCGTCGTGAAAGTCAGAATCGCCGATCCCACTTCGACCTTGTCGCCTTCGGCCAGGGAGCGGGGCTCGGCCAGCGTCATTCCGTTGACGGTCGTTGGATTAACGCCACACGGATGCAGAACGAACTTGCCATCTTCCGAGCGCAGCTCGGCGTGATTACGCGATACGGCTGGCTCGCGAATGAGAATGTGGCTCGCGGCGTCGCGCCCGATCGTCAGCAGTGAATTCCTGACGGGATAGGCGCGGCGCTCGAATTCGTATATCAAATGGGCACTGTCATCGCCCGGGGCTTGCAGAGCCATAAAAGCCATTCGTTCTCCGTGTAATTACAGGACGAACGAGCCTTTGATGAGGCTACATAAAGGGCTTGCCGGAAGGCCGAGTTTGGGCGGGGGCTCGTAGGCGGGGCCCGGAGCGCGTATTATACCGCCAATCCACATTTAACTCCCCGGAGGGGGCATGGCGACAAAACTCGAGAAAACCCTGAAGCGCGAGATCACGATCGACGGAAAGGCCTACATGGTGGCGATCTCACCCGAGGGAGTTAAAGTCACGCAGAAGGGCTTCCGGCGAGGTCCGGAAATGACATGGCGCGCCATCATCAGCGGCGAAGCCGAGATGGGGCAGCAGCTCAAGTCATCGGTTGGTGGTACTGGGGGCGGCTCGGAGGAGTAAAAGTCAGGGGTTGGGGTTGCCCTGTGGGTTCATGTTCATCGGGAGATTCGGATTGCTCTGTACATCCGAAAGGTGCTCCTGGATGATCACCCACTGGCCTCCCCGTTTCTGAAAGACCGCCGTCCACGCCCCGCCAATGACGTGGTTCATTCCCGTCGGCGTCAGGTGGGGGACCCGATATGTGCTCGTCATCACCGCTGCGTCGGGGGCGAGCACATCCACGTTCATCGAAGTCCACTCCCATTTGGGGCTCCGCATGTTCTGGCCGACGTAGGTCCAGAACGCCTTGATCCCCTGTTCGAGCTGCGCGCGCGTCGTGGTTACGACGCCCCCGCTGGCTGAGATGACACGCCCCTCGGCCGGGTAGAGACTCATCAGGCTCTTCACCGGATCCGGCTTGGAGAGATCGTAGGCGGAAACCACGAGGCGCTTGAGCGAGTCGGCGATCGCTGTTCTTTCGGACGCCGACATGTTGGCGGCAGAGCGTGGTCCGCACGCAAAAGCCGCGACGATCGCGGTCCCCACAAGCCACAGGTGTCTCATCGCGGCGAAGCTTACATGGCGAACATTGTTCGCGCGAGTCTCGGAATGGGGACACCCCCTGTCCCTCGCCGATGACAGGCCGCGCCGGAAATCGAGGTTAACCCCCGTTTTTCGAGGGGAACGCGCGGCTTGCTGGTTGCCTCTATAGATGATGCCAGCGCGAGTCATCTGTTCCTCGTTGGTGTAGCACCGACGTATCGAGTTGTTCCCTTGCTTGCAGGAAGGAGTTTTTATGCGGAAGAGTTATCTGTTGCTTGCAGGAGCTGGCGCTGTCCTCCTAGCCGCTTGCAGCGGCGACAAGAAGGCTTCGATCAACGATGATCTCAAGAAAGACCTGGAGCTCGCCTCCTCGTCGGACGGGATCACCCTCGCCAACAGCTCCCCGAATGCGGGGCAACAGGTCGTCTCGGCCATCGAGCAGACTGCTCCGCCCGCCCGCCAGAAAGCCCCTTCCAACCGCGTGAGAACCCATCGCGCGGCTCCGAAGTCGCCGCCACAGGTCGTCCAGACCCAGGCGCCCGCCACTGTCGCGCAGGTCGAGCCTCAGTCGGTCGCTCCGGCGCCCGCCGCGGACCCGACTCCAGTCTCGCCGCGTCCACAGCCGGTCGCGGTTTCCTATCCGAGCGGCCCGTCGTCTGGTGGTGACGATGGTCGCGCGAGCAGCGGCGGTTCAAGCGTTGGCGCGGTCCTCGGCACAATTCTGGGCGTGGTCATTCGCGGAGGTGTCGTCGGTGGAGATGTCGACAACTGCGATCCGCGGCACGGGCAAAGCTTGCCCAACGGCCGGATTCCGCCGTATGGGGTTCCGGGCAGGCCCGGTGGTATCAGCAGGTCCGGCGTTTCCATGGGTGGATTTCCGATCGGCCGTCGCACTCCGCGCTTCTAATGCGGTAGGGATGCGGCCGAATCAGGCCGCATCCCTTTTTCGTTTTCCGAGATCACAACCATGCAGACAAAATTCTCGAGGGCCGCGACACCGGTCCTCCTTATTGCTATCCTGGCGCTGGGCGCGTGCAAGCAGGGCGACAAGCCTGAAGACGCATTGGCGCAGGACACCA
Organism: Gemmatimonadota bacterium; assembly: GCA_003131365.1. Taxonomy (GTDB): domain Bacteria; phylum Gemmatimonadota; class Gemmatimonadetes; order Gemmatimonadales; family Gemmatimonadaceae; genus UBA4720. The sequence continues at coordinate 26,078 of PKVB01000165.1, forward strand.
CGCTGGCCCACGATCTCCAGCTCGCCAACGCCGACACCATGGCGCAGCCACAGCTGAAGGACGTCCCTGTGACGATCGCTCCCGCTCCTAAACCGGCCGCTCCAGCGCCGAAAATCTCGCAGCGGCAGAAGCCGTCCGAGATTCTGACGCCGAGCAGGAATCCACGTCGCGTGGCGACGACGCCGCGGTCAACTCCGCAGCCCGTCGAGGCGGCGCCCGTCCCCGTAACGACCAGCAATGGCAACACCGTGACCGAAGGCACGACTGGCTCCGAACACGGTATCGGCACGATCGCGAGCGGATCGGACATCTCGCTCTACTCGGGACAGCGCGTTTGCACCAACACCTACGCGGTGGGAGACAGGTTCACCGCCAGTGTCGCTGAATCGGTGCAGGGCTCGAACGGAGTTTCGATTCCGGCTGGTGCTACAGCCGTGATAGAGCTGACCTCGCTCAAGCGCAGCGAGAACGCGAAGGACAACGTCGAAATGGAGTTCGTGGTCAAGTCGATCGCTTTCAATGGCAAGACCTACCCCGTCAATTCTTCCGTGACCGCGGCGCAGGTCGAGAAGGTTCGGAACGGCGACGCCAGCAGCGACGGGAAGAAAGTCGCCACTGGTGCGGTGGTCGGCGCGATCCTGGGGCAGATCTTCGGACATCATACGAAGTCGACGGTGATCGGTGCCGCGACAGGCGCAGCGGCGGGAGCAGTGGTCGCCGGCATAACCGGGAAGTACGACGGCTGCGTTCCGAATGGCGGCCGCATCTCGCTCAAGCTCAATCAGGCGATGGTGGTGCAGCAGTCGGTCTGATTCAACCAGCAGGTATCAATGAAANNGATGAGCGCGCCTTTTTTTGCATTACTAGTCGATGTCATTCCTGGCTAGTCGATGTAGTTCTTGGCGATGAGGCGGCCATAGTATATGCCGATCCCGGTTCCGACCATGCTGACCATGAACGCCGTCGTGAGTCCAACGGTTGCCCCAAGGGCCCAGCCGGCGTAGCCGCCGATGGTGGAACCGATGAAAGCGAAGAGTTTTCCCATACCAAATAGACGAGCGCCAAGCGAGATTGGCACTCGGCGCCCGTCCCTTTAAGCCCGTCTTTCTGCGCTCGCCGTTCTACCCCGCGGAGGCCTCGGTGTACAGCTTGGCCCCGGCCCACGCCGAAAGCAAATAGTTTACCAGTCCGATGAACGCTAATGACATCCAGAGTCCCGTCGGTACCATTCCCATGTGCAGGTACCCCGACATGGCGACCGCGGTGACGATCCAGAACAAGACTGCGGCGTAGAACGCCGTCTTGATCCCGGGACCAAAGCGCGGGCGAATCGCCGCGTAGGTCCACACCAGGGCGATCCCGAGCACGAAGTCCATGACGATGTAACTGGCTATTGCGGAGCCTTGCATCATCTGATCGGACAGGCCCGGCTTGAACGCGTCGGATGCCGCCTTCATTTGTGCGCTGAGGATGTAGGTGTGCGTTACGAAATCGATGATGTTCATCACGACACCGGCAGCGATGCCTCCGATCAGGACCTTCTGCGTGTTTATGGCCATGCTATCCTCTGTCTAGGAAGTGGATGCAAATGGGGCCGCATCTGAGGGAGTGTCTATATCAATGGCAGCCGCGTCAAGTGGAACACATGTAACCTCACCCGGCCGGCCCCGCAGCCATGCCCCGGCACCCGCGTCGCCGGTGAGGCCCGTGAGCGTAGACTGGTCGAGACTTATTCATCCGTTGCGGGGCTGTGGTCTGCTGTTCCAGGCGAGTCGTCATCCGTTGTAAATCTTTCGCCTTCGGCGCCGGCGTTTCCATGCGGAAGGCTCGCGAAGCCGCCCGCAACAGTCGCGAGGACTATCGCCGGTATATATTGGAGACAGACAGGGGTGCCACGCGGGTCCTGGCTGCCGGGTCCGGCAGCGACGCGCGGCTGAGAAAGTCCCTCAGAACCTGATCCGGTTAGTACCGGCGTAGGGAGTCGAACGATGGAAACAGCAGCAACGGCGCAAGCGCCCACTGGGTCGCTTGCCACGCCGCACGGAGCGAATGGCTCCGTCACACCTCGCGCCGCAGCAGTCACACAAATGCACTACGCGCGCCGGGGTGAGATCACCGATGCGATGCGCTTCGTCGCCGAGCGGGAGGAGCTTTCGCCCGAACTGGTGCGAGACGAGATCGCAATCGGGCGTCTCATCATCCCCGCCAATATCCACCACCTGGCGGNNTCATCGGCCGCAATTTCCTGGTCAAGATCAACGCCAACATCGGCAACTCCCAGGTCTCGTCCGACGTGAATGGCGAGATCGAGAAGCTGCAGATCGCGGTCAAGTATGGCGCCGATACGGTGATGGACCTGTCTACCGGCGGCAACATCGATGGGATCCGCCGCGCGATCATCGCCACCTCGTCGGTTCCAATCGGAACTGTTCCTATATATCAGGCGGTGCAGGGCGGACCGGACGGCAAGTGGGACAAGCAGCTCGAGGAGCTCACCGCCAACGATCTGCTCGACATGATCGAGCACCAGGCAAAGCAGGGCGTTGACTACATGACGCTCCACGCCGGAATTCTGATCGAGCACCTTCCGCTCGTGCACGGGCGTATCACCGGAATCGTGAGCCGCGGTGGCTCGCTCCACGCGGTGTGGATGATGGCGCATCGCAAGCAGAACCCGCTGTACGAGAGATTCGACGATGTGCTCGACATTCTTCGCCAATACGACGTCACCGTCTCGCTCGGCGACAGCCTGCGCCCCGGATGCATCGCCGATGCCAGCGATCGCGCGCAGTTCGCGGAGCTCGACACGCTCGGCGAGCTGACACGCCGCGCGTGGGAGCGCGACGTGCAAGTGATGGTTGAGGGACCCGGACACATCCCGATGGACCAGATCGAGATGAACGTTCGCCGCATGAAAGAAGTCTGCAACGAGGCGCCGTTCTACACACTCGGTCCGCTCGTCACCGACATCTCGCCCGGTTACGACCACATCTCGAGCGCAATCGGCGCGGCGATGATCGGCTGGTTCGGCTCGGACATGCTCTGCTACGTCACGCCCAAGGAGCACCTCGGGCTTCCCAACGCGGAAGATGTTCGACAGGGAGTGATCGCCTACAAGATCGCGGCGCACTCCGCTGATGTCGCACGGGGCAGAAAGGGCGCGCGCGATCGCGACGATGCGCTGTCACGCGCGCGCTACGCGTTCGACTGGAAGGAGCAGTTCCGCCTGAGCCTGGACCCGGATCGCGCGCAAGAGTACCACGACGAGACGCTCCCGGCCGAGTACTTCAAGAGCGCCGAGTTCTGCGGGATGTGCGGGCCGAAGTTCTGCTCCATGCACCACTCGAGAACGATCGAGGAAGGAATCGCGCAGCTGGCGCGCGAGCTGGAGGAACGGGAAGCTGCGGCGAGTTGAGCTGTTCTGCGCGGTCATCGGCGCCACCGCCTGCGTCAATCTGCGGGCTACGAATGACGCGACTACGACCCGTATGCCGCCGGCGGTGGTCACGAGACCGGAGGGAGATGTAAGGGCGGACATGCGCCCGATGCTAGCGTCGGACTCCTCGTACTTTCACCAACATCCGCTGATGGTTCCGGTCGAAGGTGTCTCACCCTCGGCGCTCACGGACACCTTCCACGAGGCGCGTAGTGGCGGACGCATCCACATGGCAACGGACATTCTCGCGATGCGCGGGACTCCCGTCCTCGCTGCCGCGCCGGGCCGCATCATCAAGCTGGCAAATGGCGGTGCGGGCGGAATCACGATTTACGTGGCGGATGCGAGCGGCCGGTACCTAGAGTACTACGCGCACCTCACGGGCTACGCGCCGAACGTGAAGGAAGGACTCCAGGTGGAGGAGGGCGATGTGATCGGGTTCGTCGGAACGACTGGCAACGCATCGCCTGAAGCGCCGCATCTGCACTTTCAGGTGATGCGGAGCGACGCCAACTACTGGAACGGCACGCCGATCGATGTGCGCCTCTTCATGACGAAGCCGGGCAGGATGAAGAATTGAAGGGCAAGGAGCGTGCGGAGTTGCGCTCGGAGGCGCATCATCTCAGTCCGACCGTGCACGTCGGACAGCACGGGCTGACGCCATCTCTGATCAGCGCGCTCGACGATGCGCTACGCACGCGTGAACTGGTGAAGGTGAAGCTGGGGAACAAGGATGACGTGAAGCCGAAGGATTTTGCTGCGTCGCTGGCGGCGGCGACCAGTTCCGAGGTAGTGCAGGTGATCGGACGGACGACTACGCTTTTTCGCGAGAATCCCGATCTCGACAAAAAACGGGGCGACATTCCGCGATGGCGTCGGTAGCCTGGCATTGATTCGTCAACGGAGCAGCTGACATGGGCGCAGCAGCAGTTGCAGCGATAATGAGAAGACGGGAGCGGGAAGTCGTGGACGACTTCCGCGCCGCCGGCGCCACCTCGCGCGAGACGGCGCAGTCATACACTGCGGTCGGGCTCGGACAATCGCTGGGGCTTAGACGACTGCGTGCTCGCGCCGTCATCCGCGAGGCGGCGCCGGGAACTTACTACCTCGACGAAGAGGTGTGGACAGCGGTACAGAATACACGACGGCGGATCGGGATGGTTTTTCTCGCGATCCTTGCCCTCTTTTTGGTCGGCATCCTGGTGGGGACCATCAAGTGACGATACGTGTGGTTGCTATTCAATCGGGCAAGTCTATTTTTCGGAAAGGAATCATCTTCGGCGCAGCTCACCACGCTGGCGTCGCCGCGGCCCTATCGGGGACGAAATGCCCTACGTCATAACTGAAGCCTGCAAAAATACGAAGGACCGTGCCTGCGTCGATGTGTGTCCGGTGGACTGCATTTACGAAGGTCCCGATCAGCTCTACATCCATCCCGACGAGTGCATTGATTGCGGCGCGTGCGAGCCCGAGTGCCCGGTAACCGCGATCTTTCCGGAAGAGGACGTGCCCGCTAACCTCAAGGAGTACGTTCAGATCAACCGCGAAGTGTTCAAGAACGAACCACCTCCGGGACGGCCCAACCGGTAGCCGCGCCAATGCGAGCGACTGGCGGAATCCGTTGCTCGGCCCTCAATATCTGATCCCATGACCCCTCCCATCGTTCCCGGCAAGAACGGAATGTCCACCGTGCTGCTCTCGCATCCCTCTGGCAGCTCGGCGGATGTGTATCTCAATGGCGCGCACGTGACGTCGTGGATTCCCGCCGGCGGCAAGGAAGTTCTGTTCATGGGGAAGACGGCGACCTTTGCGCCGGGAGATCCGATTCGCGGCGGAATTCCGGTCGTGTGGCCGCAGTTCGCCAACACCGGGCCCTTGCCGCAGCACGGCTTCGCCAGAAAAACGGAGTGGCAGCTGGCGGAGAACGGCGAGTCGTCGGACGATCCATCGTCGGTCAAGCTCGTGCTGACCGACGATCATCGCACGCGCGAGCAATGGCCGTATCATTTCCGCACCGAGCTCACGGTCACGATCGACGACAAGTCGCTCAATGTTAAGCTCGAGGCGTTCAACACCGGTGACGAGCTATTCAGTTTCACCGCGGCGCTCCACACCTACATTGCGGTCGCCGACATCCGCGAAACGGCGATACGCGGCTTCACCGGCAAGTGGTACCTCGACAAGACACAGGGCGGAAACGAAACGAAGGACGAGGCGAAGAAGCTCGTGATCTCGGACGAAACCGATCGCGTCTACCTCAAGGCTCCGAAGAAGGTGGAGGTGGAGGATCGCGGGAACGAGCGTCGGATCGAGATTCGCGCGGCGGGATTCAAGGACGCGGTCGTCTGGAATCCGTGGGCAGAGAAGGTGACGGGATTCATCGGCCTCGACACGGAAGACTACATGAGGATGGTCTGCGTCGAGGCGGCGCAGATCGGCTCGCCGGTGGAGCTAAAGCCCGGCGTGTCCTGGACCGGCTCTCAGACCCTGGCGATCGTGTAAGTGCCGATTTTCCGCCCGTCCGCGTTCAGCTGGCAGTGCGACAAATGCAAAGCGTTTTTCAAGGTGGGGTCGGGGGGCGTATGCCCGTCGTGCAAGCGAGCGTTGTGTGATAGGCACTTGTACGGATCGTTTATCGAGAAGGTGAGGGCGCGGTTTTCGCACGAGAGGGTGGTGTGCGTCGAGTGCCGGGCAGCGGGAAACTGAACTGCTGAAAAGAACGGGATCCGAGATCTCAAAGGCAACAGAACGGGATCCGAGATCTCANNGGGATCCGAGATCTCAAAGGCATAGATGGGAGTTGTTGGTTGACGACGCCGGGACCGCACTCGAGGCATTCAAGGCACAAGCAGTCCCTTCCGTTCATCCTAACGGCGCAGAAGCACGTCTGAGCGCAGTTACTACCTACTCAGCACTATGCTTCTCAGATCTCGGATCCGGTTCTTTTTGGGTCCCGCCGCTTGATCAGAATCGCTTGAAAAACCCACCCGCCCACACCCCTCCGTCCATCACCCGACTCTTGATCCAAAACGCGAGCATCAGCACCGCGTATTGGAGAAAAGTGCTGATCTCGCTCCGGAACGCCTCCGCCCAGTGGTGCTCTCCAACTGGCTGAGCTCCCTTCGGTGGACGGGGAATCCAGCGCGGCGTCTCGTTCTTGTAATCGAGGTACTCGCGGCCGAAGATCGATTCGAGCACGCCTTCCTCGTAGCGGACAATCA